>NZ_JACFSE010000041.1:0-279 GCF_016100545.1 Gilliamella sp. W8128 | reverse complement strand
GGCAGTCACATCGTGACCACTTGCGTGGTCGCCGCGGGAGATGGTAAAGAGGGTTCGCGCCAACCCTCTTAACTCGGACGTAATCGCCGTATAGAATTAGCCGCAAAACAACAAACGTCCGAAACTCAAACAACCAAAAAAAATTGAGGAACGGGGTTTTTAAAGCCTAAAAACATCCCATAAATCGCTAACGCTAGTTATAACATCAGCTAGTTCCAATAATAAAAGTTTATTTTGGCAAATAAGTTTGGTGTATTTAATTTAGCGACATTCGCAATG
>NZ_JACFSE010000040.1:0-280 GCF_016100545.1 Gilliamella sp. W8128 | reverse complement strand
GTGACCACTTGCGTGGTCGCCGCGGGAGATTGTAAAGAGGGTTCGCGCCAACCCTCTTAACTCGGACGTATTCACCGTATAGAAACAACCGCAAAACAACAAACGTCCGAAACTCAAACAACCAAAAAAATTTTGAGGAGAGGGGTTTTTAAGCTCTAAAAATCCCCTAAAGTTTCTCCGAAATTGGTTTTAAAGAAGTAATTAAGACATAATATTACATTAATCTTTACAAAAGTTAACAATTAAACCATCAAAAAAAGTTGCATGGTTTTTTGCAATC
>NZ_JACFSE010000005.1:0-258635 GCF_016100545.1 Gilliamella sp. W8128 | reverse complement strand
TTAGCCTTTTTATCTCGGCCGATGGTTTTGGTATTAACCGTGATTGTTTTACAGTCTATCTCTTTTTCTAATTATGCATTAACCACTAAAACGACCAATATTATTTATGGCTCAGCACCTTATTTAACCTTTGATGGTGGTCGTACCCGGATAACAAATACCGCAGCACTACTCGGGATAACCCTTTCTGATGGTAGAACATTTACTCCGACAACCAATAATTCGAGTTCAACTAATCCTATCGTTTTACCTGTTGCTGGTCAGAGTTTTGCGGATATTGGTATGTTAGTACCAACGAATACTAATTCTATTGCATTAAGTTCACTTATTGGCACACCATATAATTATTGGGGAGATGATGATGGTGATGGTCAGGGGATTGGTGGTGTCACCGCTACCGGTAGTTTAAATTTATCTATTGTTGATAAAGACAATAATCCTGTTGCCCGTAATGAAGTGCTTGATATTTGTAACGGTAAAGTGCCTTATAAACTAACGTTATCTAATACTAACGGCACATTAAAAACACGTTATGGGGTACCTAATGAAAGTCGTTTTACGGCAGGTAATGCCACTTATTATATTAATCCTAAGGAAACGACGCCAAAGATTTGTTATGCAGTACCTAGGATAGAACCAGGCTTTCATTATCAAAAAGATAGTATTGATACTTCCATATGGGACCCTGATAAGGGTTTTCTAGTACAGTCAGTTACACCATCGTCTTATGGTTTAAACTTCCCGACTACTGGTGCTAATAAGTTTTGGTTTTATTTAGCTATTGGTGGTATTAGTCGGGCCTTATCTTGGGCTACGGTTTCTCATGGTGGTATTACGGCAACGATGACCAATTCAACAAGTACCAGCGTTCGAGTCACCCTAACGGGTCCTGCCGTTACAGACTATAATCAAATGCAATCAGATAATCCAAGTAGAATCGCCAGACCATCTTTACCGCAGACATTTGAGTTAGTCGGTCGTGATAGAAGAGGTAATGCGGTGGTCAAATATGGATTTGAGTTAAAGCAGTGGTTTGTTGGTCGTGGTGGTAGTGGTAGTATATATGGATATAGCTATTCTAGCGTGGAATCTTGGTGTAATAAGATTGGAGGATACCGTGTTCCAAAGGTCAAGGAATTAACTAATGCGTCTTGTCTGAGAGATAACACAGGGGTTTGTGAATATCATGCAAATGAAATAAATGCATTAACGGCAACACCTTCGTCACCTAATAATTTCTATCGTGATTACATTGGTGCTGGATTGTACTCGGAATGGGGGCTAGGTGAGTACTATACCCCCGTTATTGGCAATAATTGGACTAGTGATAAGCCTGAGATGTATAATAACGCCCATTTTGTAGTATGGGGAAATAGTGAAGTGAAAATCCGATTTTTGGATGATAGTAATTACTACCTGTCCGGACTCTGTGTCTATCCTTAGCTATTATTTCTTAGTTCTTAGGAATTGAAGCTAAGGATAAGAAAAATAGTGTTAGGGCGATAAAAACGATTTTGTGGTGCGACATTCGCAATGTGCTGACAACTGAGTGAGATTAGCATGGCAAACAGGGATGTTTGCCAAGGCGGTGCTTTGTCAGGAACAAATCACAGCCGGTGCGTTAAAAGCGAACGAAGGCGGAAGGTAGTCACATCGTGACCACTTGCGTGGTCGCCGCGGGAGATTGTAAAGAGGGTTGGCGCCAACCCTCTTAACTCGGACGTAATCACCGTATAGAAACAACCACCAAACAACAAACGTCCGAAACTCAAAGAATAAAAAATTTTGAGGAACAGGGTTTTTAAAGCCTAAAATCCCGCCAATAAATCGCTAACGCTAGTTATAACATCAGCTAGTTCCAATAATAAAAATTTATTTTGGCAAATAAGTTTGGTGTATTTAATTTAGCGACTTTCGCAATGTGCTGACAACTGAGAGAGGTTAGCATGGCAAACAGGGATGTTTGCCAAGGCGGTGCTTTGTCAGGAACAAATCACAGCCGGTGCGTTAAAAGCGAACGAAGGCGGAAGGCAGTCACATCGTGACCACTTGCGTGGTCGCCGCGGGAGATGGTAAAGAGGGTTCGCGGCAACCCTCTTAACTCGGACGTAATCGCCGTATAGAAATAATCGCAAAACAACAAAACGTCCGAAACTCAAACAACCAAAAAAAATTGAGGAACGGGGTTTTTGAAACGCAAAATACCTTCTAAAAACGATTATAAAATTATCAAAATCAAAAACCTAATCTGCAAATTATTAATATTAAAAATGTTGATTTTTTAAGAGGGTATAAAAGGTCTATTATTTCTAATAAACAGCAAATAACCGATGCTGTTTTCGGGCTATCAGTATTCTTCTTTACAAAAGTTAACAATTAAACCATCAAAAAAAGTTGCATGGTTTTTTGCAATCACTATACTTTTATAGCATATTTATACGAATGGATAAATTTTATGCCATTAGGCTTAAAATTTTAAATAAATCATAAAATTGGATTGACAAGGATATCTGATATGGATTATAATTTTCAACACGCAACACGCAACACGCAACCTGCCCAACCTATAATTTCACCTTTCTAAAGTTAAGCTCACACCGTTTATTATTTAACCGCAGTTTATTATTTCAGCAATTTTCGAAATTTCCGAAATTCCGGCAAAATTTTTCAAAATTTCTTGGTTTAGCCTTTTTATCTCGGCCGATGGTTTTGGTATTAATTGTGGTTGTTTTACAGTCTATCTCTTTTGCTAACTATGCATTAACCACTAAAACGACCAATATTATTTATGGCTCAGCACCTTATTTAACCTTTGATGGTGGTCGTACCCGGGTAACAAATACCGAAGCGCTACTCGGGATATCGCTTTCTGATGGTAGAACATTCACCCCCACAACCAATAATTCGAGTTCAACTAATCCTATCGAATTACCTGTTGCTGGTCAGAGTTCTGCGGATATTGGTATGTTAGTACCAAGGAATACTAATTCTATTGCATTAAGTTCACTTATTGGCACACCTTATAATTATTGGGGTGATGATGATGGCGATGGTCAGGGGATTGATGGTATCACCGCTACCGGTAGTTTAAATTTATCTATTGTCGATAAAAATAATCGAGCTGTTGCCCGTAATGAAGTGCTTGATATTTGTAACGGTAAAGCACCTTATAAACTAACCTTATCTAATACTAACGGTACATTAACAACACGTTATGGTGTACCTAATGAAAGTCGTTTTAGTGCAGGTAATGCCACTTATTATATTAATCCTAAGGCAGCGCCAGTGATTTGTTTTGCAAGACCTAATTTAATATTTGGTGACTGGAGCCGAGATTATAACAATAGGACGTGGGTTAATTTTGCTGGTCCTGCTGACATATGGAACCCTAGGAAGGGTTTTCTACCACAGTCAGTTACACCGTCGTTTTATGGTTTAAACTTCCCGACTACTGGTGCTCATAATTTGTATTTTGATTTAGATATTAGTGGTAATAATCAGGCCTTATCTTGGGCGCCGGTTTCTCATGGTGGTATTACGGCGACGATGACCGATTCAACAAGTACCAGTGTTCGAGTCACCCTTACGGGTCCTGTTGCTACACGCTCGCAATGGTACTCAGAAAATCCAGGTAGCATCGGTAGACCATCTTTACCGCAGACATTTGAGTTAGTCGGTCGTGATAGCAGTGGTAATGCGGTGGTCAAATATGGATTTGTGTTAAAGCAGTGGTTTGTTAATCGTGGTACTTATGCTAGTGGAGAGAATACGATGGCGGTTTGGTGTAATAAGATTAGATACCGTCAGGTAAAGGTCAAGGATTTAACTAATGCGTCTTGTATGGACCTAAGTGGTGTTGGTGAATGTCAATATTTAGAAGTGGCAACGCCTTCGTCAGATAGTGTTTATTATTACATGCGTCACATTGGTGCAGGATTTTTCACGGAATGGGGGCGGATGGACCATTACATTGGTGCCAATTTCGTAAGAATCTATTGGACGCAAGATAGGGCGGAGCCGGTTGATAATAACAGTAAAAGAGCTTTTTTGACTGTTATCCCTGATGGTTTTTTGGTTAACAGGAGGAGAGACTATCTCACCGAACCAAACGGACTCTGTGTCTATCCTTAGCTATTATTTTTTAGTTCTTAGGTATTGAAGCTGAGGATAAGAAAAATAACGTTAGGGCGATAAAAAGCGATTTTGTGGCGCGACATTGGCAATGTGCTGACAACTGAGTAAGGTTAGCATGGCAAACAGGGATGTTTGCCAAGGCGGTGCTTTGTCAGGAACAAATCACAGCCGGTGCGTTAACAGCGAACGAAGGCGGAAGGCAGTCACATCGTGACCACTTGCGTGGTCGCCGCGGGAGATGGTAAAGAGGGTTCGCGCCAACCCTCTTAACTCGGACGTAATCACCGTATAGAAACAACCGCAAAACAACAAACGTCCGAAACTCAAACAACCAAAAATTTTGAGGAGAGGGGTTTTTGAACCTTAAATTCCTACTTATTGCTAACCCTTTTTTTTAACTTAAAATAAAATGATTGAAAATCAATATATTAAAAAATCACTTAAAAAAGGGTTTTTAATAGTAAAATTGCGCTTTGCCTTTTTGCCAACAACATTTATAGTATATCGGGTTCTAGTTCACTACCGTGTAGGTAGTTTAGAAACTGACAGAGTCCGAATCTAAACGGCACAATGTGTTCACTACCGTGTAGGTAGTTTAGAAAACGTACAAAAGTCGGGCATAAATGATAACAATGTTCACTACCGTGTAGGTAGTTTAGAAATATATAAGTGGCAGTATAGGTAACATCAAGTAGTACACTGCTTATTGAGTAGGTTAAAAATAGAATTTTAAAAGGGATTGATGAAATCTGTTTAATATTTATATCCTATGTTATACCCAAAAGTTGAAAAATACATTTTTAAAAATTAAAACTATATTTTAATGATATAACTTTATAATAATATTTACAAAATTTAACAATTAAACTATTAAATGCAGTTGCGTCGATTTTTTTCAGACACTATACTTTACAGATAATTTTAATCGCAATATTTGGTGGTGATTTAGTCGGTTAAGATGAAATAAAGTAAAATAAAACATGAGATTACTTGACAAAGGATGTTAAAATGCATTATAATTTACAACACCCAACACCCAACCTGCCCAACTTATAATTTAAATTCATCAAAGTTAAGCTCTCAATATTCATTTTTTGCTATAAGCGAGATCCCACGAAATTTTGCGCGATCCTTGCTTCAATCATTTTTGTCTCGGCAGATCTTTTTATGGTTATCGTTTAGCTTGTTGCTAATAACTTCCTATACCAGCCACGCATTAACGGCTAAAACATCAAAACCTATACATGGTAATGCGCCATATTTAACATTTGATGGAGGTGAAACTCGAGTGACTAATACTGATGGGCTTCTTTGGATAAGCCTATCCGATGGTACTAAATATACCCCAACAACGAATAATTCAAGTCCATCAACGCCTATCAAATTACCTAAGGATTATCAGCGTTTTACCGATATTGACATGATGGTACCTACTGATACTAATGAAATTGGTTTAAATGCTCTCATAGGTCAACCATATAATTATTGGGGTGATGATGACGGTGATGGTCAGGATCCTAGTGGTATAATTGTTACTGGTAGTTTAAAATTAACTATTGTAGATAAAAATAACCAACCGGTTGCACGTAATGATATGCTTACTGCTTGTAAATCGCCGTATAAATTAATTTTATCGAGTACAGCAGGTTCATTAACCACTCTTTATGGTATACCTAAAAGTAGTAGTTTTAACCCAAGTAATGTTACCTATTATATCAATTCTAAGACAACGTCTTCAGTATGTTTTGCTAAACCAAGTTTAACTAACGGTGCAGTACCACTATATTCAGGTCCTGCCTCTATTTGGAACCCTGATAAAGGTTTTCTTACACAATCAGTTTTACCATCATCATATGATTTAAACTTCCCTACTGTTGGTGCTAATAATTTGTATTTTGATTTAGATATAATAAATAGTGGTCCATTATCTTGGGCTCCTGTTTCACCTAATGGCGATATTAAGGCTACTATGACGCCTAATGCTTCAGGTACAAGCGTTAGAGTTCTTTTAGAAGGCCCTGTAGCTACACCATTGCAATGGAGTTCCATTAATTCAAGTAATTTGGGAAGTATAGGACATCCGACATTACCTCAAACATTTGAGTTAGTTGGTCGAGATAGTCTTGGTAATGAAGTCGTAAAATATGGTTTTGTGTTAAAGCAGTGGATTATCAATCGTGGAAATATTTATTACAATTATTCTAATGCATCATCTTGGTGTACTAATATAGGATATCGTATGCCTAAGGTTCAAGATTTAACTAATGCAAGTTGTCAAGGTGTTGCTTCTGGTTCTCACTGTCAAGGTGCGGTCGGAGCCACGCCTTCAGCACCTAATAATTATTATCAGCGACGTATTGGATCTGGTTTTTTTGCTGAGTGGGGCTACGCGTTCACTTACATTGGTGCCAACTTTGGCAGCGGCTACGATTATTGGACAAGTGATGAAACAGGTAGTAACCACTTTGTCGTTAACTCGGACGGTGGTGATGTATATCAAAATGGTGCTAAAGATAATAGGCATGGGCTTTGTATTTATCCTTAGGTCTTATTTTTCACTTATTAGTCTTGTGGTTGTAGTCACGCAGTGACCACTTGCGTGGTCGCCGCGGGAGATGGTAAAGAGGGTTGGCGCCAACCCTCTTAACTCGGACGTATTCACCGTATAGAAACAACCGCAAAACAACAAAACGTCCGAAACTCAAACAACCAAAAAACTTGAGGAACGGGGTTTTTAAAGCCTAAAATCCCGCCAATAAATCGCTAACGCTAGTTATAACATCAGCTAGTTCCAATAATAAGAGTTTATTTTTATAAATTAGTTTAGTGCTTCTTATTTAGCGACATTCGCAATGTGCTGACAACTGAGAGAGGTTAGCATGGCAAACAGGGATGTTTGCCAAGGCGGTGCTTTGTCAGGAACAAATCACAGCCGGTGCGTTAAGACCGAACGCAGGCGGAAGGCAGTCACATCGTGACCACTTGCGTGGTCGCCGCGGGAGATTGTAAAGAGGGTTCGCGCCAACCCTCTTAACTCGGACGTAATCACCGTATAGAAACAACCACAAAACAACAAACGTCCGAAACTCAAAGAACTAAAAAATAAAAAACTAAAAAATTTTGAGGAACGGGGTTTTTAAAACTTAAATTCCTACTTATTGCTAACCCTTTTTTTTAACTTAAAATAAAATGATTAAAAATCAATATATTAAAAAATCACTTAAAAAAAGGGTTTTTATTGGTAAAAATGGACTTTGCCTTTTTGCCAACTGCATTTATAGTATATTGGATTCTAGTTTACTGCCGTGTAGGTAGCTTAGAAAATAACCACCGTCGACACGCTCACATTCAAGCGGTTTACTGCCGTGTAGGTAGCTTAGAAATCCCAGCGATTCACCAAAAATTGTACTGAATGGTTCACTACCGTGTAGGTAGTTTAGAAATGATGCAATCTCTCTAATATTTATATCGTATGTTATACCCCAAAATTGAAAAATACATTTTCAAGAATTAAAACTATGTTTTAATAACCTAACTTAATAATAATATTTACAAAATTTAACAAATAAACAATTAAATACTATTGCTTAGATTTTTTTTATGACTATACTTTCAGTGTTTATAATAAACAATATCCGATGGATATTTAGCCGATTGAAATAAAATAAAATCAAATAAAACAGGTAATTACTTGACAGGAACGTCAAAATGCATTATAATTTACAACACCAAACACCAAACACCAAACCTGCCCAACCTATAATTTAACGTTAGTAAAGTTAAGCTCGCACGATCTATTATCTCACTACAATTTATTTTTCCAGCAAATTCGGCAAAATTTCTCAAAATTTCTTATTTTAGCCTTTTTATCTCGGCCGATGGTTTTGGTATTAACCATGGTTGTTTTACAGTCTATCTCTTTTGCTAATTATGCATTAACCACAAAAACGACCAATATTATTCAAGGTTCAGCGCCTTATTTAACCTTCGATGGCGGTCGTACCCGGGCGACAAATACCGAAGCGCTACTCGGGATATCTCTTTCTGATGGTAGAACATTTACTCCCACAGCCAATGATTCAAGTTTAGACAATCCTATCGTTTTACCTGTTGCTGGTCAGAGTTTTAATGATATTGGTATGTTTATACCAACGGATACTGATTCTATTGAATTAAGTTCAGTTATTGGTGCGCCCAATAATTATTGGGGGGATGATGATGGCGATGGTCAGGGTATAGATGGAGTCTCAGTTAGTGGTGGCTTAAGTTTATCAATAGTTGATAAATATAATCAAGCTGTTGCACGTAAAGATGTATTATCAAACTGTAACGCACCATATAAAATAACCTTAATTAGTACAGATGGAACGTTAAGTACTCAGTATGGCGTTCCTAATCAAAATAATTTTAATGCAAGTAATGCGACTTATTATATAACCCCTAAATTAATTCCTGAGGTTTGTTTTGCGAAGCCTTCTTTAGAACATAGTGGAATATATGACGGACTAAATTTTAGTGGTTCTGCTGATATCTGGAAAGACCAAAAGGGGTTTATTGTGCAATCTACTGATCCATCATCTTACAATTTAAACTTCCCAACAACTGGTGCTAATAATTTGATCTTTGATTTAGAAATTGTTAATGGTCGAGCCCTGAGCTGGGCACCGGTCACTCAAAGTAAGATCACGGCAACTATTACCCCTAATAATTCTACTGGTACAAGTGTTAAAGTAACATTGACAGGTCCCTTTGCTAAACCAGAACAATGGGATTCGGACTCTCCAGGCCATATATTTAAGCCAAATTTACCACAGGTATTTGAATTAGTTGGTAGGGATAACAATGGTAATGCTGTTGTCAAATATGGATTTGTCTTAAAACAATGGTTTGTTAACCGTAGTACCAATGACTATTCATATTCCAATACATCAAGATGGTGTTCAGCGATTGGCTACAATATGCCCAAAGTAGAAGATTTGACTAATGCTGCTTGTTTGGGGTTATGGAGTGGGGATAATTGTGAAGGTTCATCCGGTGCTTCACCTGCATCAGATGGTAATTATTATAAGCGTCAAATTAATGCTGGCTTATTTGCAGAATGGGGAAATATGTATACTAGTTATAAAGATGCTGAATTTGGCTTAAATCACTATTGGACATTAGATACCAATAAAAATGGTGAACAATTTGGTGTATATGCCACTGGTGGTGGTATCTTCAAATTTAACTCAGATGATACAAGTGGCACTTATAGCCACACAATTTGCGTTGCCCCTTAGTTTTTTAAATTTTAGGGAAATTTATTAGGAAATATAAACTCAAACCGATTAGAGTTAAACGGTATAAAAACCATTCTAAAGAAGTTAATTCAGTAGCAATTGCCAACGTATTACAGCGAAATTTTACTGTGGGTGTAAAAGCGAATGTTATTGTCGCTGATTTGACTTATATAAAAGTGGGGCAAAAATGGAATTATCTGTGTGTATTACTATAACGCTCCACGGCTTTAAGCGAGTAATTAAGCGGTAATATTACATTAATCTTTACAAAAGTTAACAATTAAACCATCAAAAAAAGTTGCATGGTTTTTTGCAATCACTATACTTTTATAGCATATTTATACGAATGGATAAATTTTATGCCATTAGGCTTAAAATTTTAAATAAATCATAAAATTGGATTGACAAGGATATCTGATATGGATTATAATTTTCAACACGCAACACGCAACACGCAACCTGCCCAACCTATAATTTCACCTCTCTAAAATTAAGCTCACACCGTTTATTATTTCACTACAATTTATTCTTTCAGCAATTTTCGAAATTTCAGCAAAATTTTTCAAAATTTCTTGGTTTAGTCTGTTTATCTCGGCCGATGGTTTTGGTATTAACCATGGTTGTTTTACAGTCTATCTCTTTTGCTAACTATGCATTAACCACTAAAACGACCAATATCATTTATGGTTCAGCACCTTATTTAACCTTTGATGGTGGTCGAACCCGAGTAACAAATACCGCAGCACTACTCGGGATATCCCTTTCTGATGGTAGAACATTTACTCCCACAACCAATAATTCAAGTTTAGACAATCCTATCGTTTTACCTGTTGCTGGTCAGAGTTTTGCGGATATTGGTATGTTAGTACCAACGAATACTAATTCTATTGCATTAAGCTCACTTATTGGCACACCTTATAATTATTGGGGGGATGATGATGGCGATGGTCAGGGAGTTAATGGTGTCACCGCTACCGGTAGTTTAAATTTATTGATTGTTGGTAAAGACGGTTTTCGTGTTGCCCGTAATGAAGTGCTGACTAGTTGTAATTCACCATATAAATTAACCTTATCAAATACTGAAGGTAGATTAACAACACGTTATGGTGTACCTAATGAAAGTCGTTTTAATGCAGGTAATGCCACTTATTATATTAATCCTAAGACCGCACCAGCGATTTGTTATGTTAAACCTGAGTTGAATTCTGGCTGGTTTAGTGGTTTTCGACCACAGTCAGTTACGCCGTCGTCTTATGGTTTAAACTTCCCGACTACGGGTGCTCATAATTTGTTTTTTGATTTAGATATTGTTGGTAATAATCAGGCCTTATCTTGGGCGCCGGTTTCTCATGAAGGTATTACGGCGACGATGACCAATTCAACAAGTACCCGCGTTCGAGTCACCCTAACGGGTCCTGTTAGTACATCTGGTGAAATCGCCACACCATCTTTACCGCAGGTATTTGAGTTAGTTGGTCGTGATAGTCATGGTAATGCGGTGCTCAAATATGGATTTGAGTTAAAGCAGTGGATTGTTAATCGTGGTCGTTCTGGAATTAGCCAGGCTGGGGTATCATCTTGGTGTAATAGGATTGGATACCGTGTGCCAAAGGTCAAGGATTTAACAAATGCGACGAATCCGAATTGTTCGTGGCCAAGAGATTGTCAAGGTGCAGAGCCTCGGATATCTTCTAATCGTTACAGTCGTCACATTGGTGCAGGATTTTTCACGGAATGGGGGAAGATGAACTATTACAGGGATGCTAACTTCGGCTTCAACCACAACCCTATAACAAACGATATCGTAGGACTATATTGGACGTCGGATGAATTTAGTCGTCAGAATTTCTTTGTGGTTACCTGGACAAATGGTGGGGTTTATCGTGATGTTTCTCCCGATGCCCTTGAACCCTGGAATAGACTCCCCCGATACGGACTCTGTGTCTATCCTTAGCAATTATTTCTTAGTTCTTAGGTATTGAAGCTGAGGATAAGAAAAATAACGTTAAGCCGTTAAACAATCATTGCCTTGCTAAGGCAATGGCGTTGACGTTAACGAAGTCGGCGATAAAAACGATTTTGTGGCGCGACATTCGCAATGTGCTGACCATAGAGTGAGGTTAGCATGGCAAACAGGGATGTTTGGCAAGGAGCGTTAACAGCGAACGAAGGCGGAAGGCAGTCACGTAGTGACCACTTGCGTAGTCGCCGCGGGAGATTGTAAAGAGGGTTCGCGCCAACCCTCTTAACTCGGACGTAATCAGCGTATAGAAATAACCACCAAACAACAAAACGTCCGAAACTCAGCGAACCAAAAAAATTGAGGAACGGGGTTTTTGAACCTTAAATTCCTACTTATTGCTAACCCTTTTTTTTGACTTAAAATAAAATATTTAAAAATCAATATATTAAAAAGTGGCTCAAAAAAAGGGTTTTTATTGGCAAAAATAGACTTTGCCTTTTTGCCAACTGCATTTATAGTATATCGGATTCTAGTTCACTACCGTGTAGGTAGATTAAAATCACGTGTTGCTTTTGTAAAACCATTTGTAACTGTTCACTACCGTGTAGGTAGATTAAAATTAATTAAAATTATAACACTCGAAATCCACCAAACTAGAAAAGTTTAGTAAAGGAGTTTTTTAGGTGAATAAATTCACCACATGTTATAATCATGTTTAATTATAATTAACTCTGTAAATATGATGAATAATAGTACAATTGATAACCAATTTAATGAAAAAATGGTGCTTATTTTCAAAGCATTATCTGATCCGGTTAGAATAGAAATCATTAAATATTTAAAAAGTATAGAAACAGAGGTTATCTGTGGTGAAATTGGTCAAGCAGTTGGTATTAGTAAACCCTCAGGAACTTATCATTTTAGGTTATTACAACAAGCAGAATTAATTAATGTAAGAAAGAGTGCTAGGGAAAAATATGTATGGCTTAATAAATCAACATTTGATAAATATGTTACCGGGTTTTTTGATAATCTTTAAAATACTCAAATATTGATTTATTGTTGAATTTATCGCTTTGATTTTATCAAATATTATTTTTTATCCCTTGCTGTTAACCTTATTGAAAAAACTATTCCTAATAATGATATCAGACCAGCAGTAATAATAACGGCATCAAATCCTTCGGCAAAAGCTGTTGAATTAGTGGTTCCGCCGAAAATATTAAATACAATTACGCATATTGTGGTACCTATTGCTCCACCAAATAAGCGAAATATATTATATACTCCTGATGCTTTCCCTAAATATATTGGTTCGACAGCGCTTAACACCGCTTTTTGCAGAGCCGGTCCTGCCATCGAAAGTCCCATACCAGCGATCATTAAAGGTATTGCCATTGCTATATATGAATCAGTTGCATTAAATAAAAAAATAATTAATAGATAACCGATCCCCTGTAAGAATAATCCTAATGTTGCAATAATCCTTTCGCCAAATCTATCTACAGCGCTGCCTGCAAAAGGTGCGATAACGACTAATGTTGCTGTCCAAGGTAATAATTGTAATCCTGCCACGAGTGGATTAACGTTTTCTAGTACTAAAAAAAATTGTGGCAAAAAGAATAACACGCCAAACATCGAGGCATATAATAAAAAAGTTGCAATGTTACCATTAGTGAATACCTTGGTGCGAAATAGTCTTAAAGGAATCATAGGGGTAGAACTTATTTTTTGCCTAACAATAAATAAAATAGCTAGTGCGAGGCTAGATAATCCGGTAATAATCGTTATAACATGTGTGGTATTTGTTGTTATGGTGGATAATGACCATATTATCCCGGCGGAAGAGATGGCAATAAGCAGAATATCAGTAAAGTTCAACTTATCATCCTTACCTTTACTTTCAGGTAATAAATTATGAGCAAAATAGATTGTTATTATTCCAATAGGCAAATTAATCCAAAATATCCATTGCCATGATAAAGTTGCGACAATAAATCCACCTAAAACTGGCCCGACAATTAGTGCTAAACCACCAATGCCGCTCCATATTCCTAAAGCTTTTCCGCGTATATCAACGGGTAATGAATGTGTTAAAATTGCCATGGACATTGGCGTCATAACACAAGCACCAACAGCCTGTATCATTCGAGATATAATTAATAAGGTAATACTAGTCGATAAAGCACAAAATATAGAAGCAATAGTGAAAATCGCAATACCAATTAGATAGACTTTTTTTCTGCCTATTTTTTCGCCCAGTGATACACCAACCAGTAGTAATGCCGCTATGGTTATATTATAAATGTTCAACAACCACTGTAATACATTTACCGATATTTGAAAATCATGCCTTATGGCGGTAGTGGCTGTGGTAACTATCATTGAATCGATCATTGACATGAAAAATCCTAAAGAAGTTAAAATAATGATAGCTGATGAATTAACCTTTCTTTCTTGCATATTGTCAACTTCCTGCTTGGCTATATTGGGCAAAATAATTTTCTTAATTTGGATTTTTTAATCTATTAAGCTATATGGTATCTAATTTATTTGAGTTTATAGTTTAATAGTTCATTAGTTGTTTAACTATTTTATCATTTAAATGAATAAAAACAAACCGAATAACCGATAGCTAATTGCTAAGATAAAGTTGATTCAATTATTAAAGAAGATGGAAGAATTTACCGCCTTGCGGCGGTATTTTATTTATTATTGATGTTTAACGATAAAACAGCAGTGGATCTGTTTATTGCGTTTAAAATCAAGCGATAGAGTTTTATCGGTGATATCTTTAAATGTTAGCCCTAGTTTTTGCATACCATCGGCATCCATTTTGAAGCCACGTTTATTGTTTGAAAATACTATTACTCCATTTGGTCTAAGTAAGCGTTTTAAATCACCCATTAATTTAAGATGATCACGCTGAACATCAAAGGTATCATTCATCCGTTTAGAGTTGGAAAATGTTGGAGGATCGATAAAAATCAAATCAAACTGTTCATCCGCCTGTGATAAATAGAGCAAGCAGTCGGCTTGTATCAATCGATGTTTTTTTCCGGTTAAGCCATTTTGTTTTAAATTACGATCAGCCCACTCTAAATAGGTGCGTGACATATCAACGGTCGTGGTTGATTTTGCGCCACCAAGACCGGCGTAAACGGTTGCGCTACCTGTGTAGGCAAATAGATTTAAAAAGTCTTTACCCGCGCTCATTTGGCCGATCATTTTTCTGGCTAGACGGTGATCCAAAAATAAACCGGTATCTAAATAATCGACCACATTAACCCAAAACTGCGTTTTGTGTTGATTAATAGGATATTCATCGACTAAGAAGTAATCCTGTTTTTGCCCAAGTTTTTGATATTGTTGTTTGCCTTTTTGCTTTTCGCGAGTTTTTAGTACCAATTGGTCAGCAGTTAACTCCAGTACCGACATAGTAGCATTAATAATATCAAATAGTCGTTGTCGCGTTTTTTGCGGATCAATATTTTTTGGCGCGGCATATTCTTGTATCACAATTTTGTCTTTATAACGATCGATAGCCACGTTATATTCAGGTAAATCTGCATCATAAAGGCGATAACATTCAAGTTGTTCTTGGCTTGCCCATTTTGCAAATCTTTGGCAATTTTTACTTAGGCGATTGGCAAAATCGGCTGCGGGTAAATTTGGTGACGTAACCGGCTTATCGATTTGACGATCAGCAATGGTATAATTTTTTTGTACACAATCTAAAGGGCCATTTTTAGCTTTAAACTGTTTGTCGGCTCGCATTTGCAAACAATCTAACAGTTGTGGCGCACCACTAAATAGCGATAGTCGCCACCCAGCAAATTGTTGCTTAATTTGACGACCAAGTGCAGAGTGCAGGGCAACCAATGCAGGTTCACTTTCTAATCGTTCACCATAAGGCGGATTGCTGATGATCATGCCATGTATCTGGTGCTCAAATGGATTAGTTAATTGAGTCACATCCTGCACAGCAAAAGTAATTAAATCACCAACTCCAGCTTGGATAGCATTTTGCTTGGCGCGCTCTAACACCGCAGGGTTATTGTCATAACCAATGAAAGGCGTTGTCGCTTTTTTTACTTTGTGCTTGGCCGCGAAGAGTAACTCATTCCACAGTGTTGGATTAAATCCTTGCCAAGCAAAAAATCCCCACTGTTTACGTAACAGTCCCGGTGGAATGTTAGACGCCATCATCGCAGCTTCGATTAGTAAGGTTCCTGAACCACACATTGGATCGATAAGAGGTTCATCTGTTTGCCAGCCTGAGCGGCGAATAATTGCTGCAGCTAAGTTCTCTTTTAATGGTGCTTGGCCTGTTTGTTGTCGATAACCACGTTGATGTAGGCTTTCACCACTTAAATCTAATGATAAGGTAACTCGATTTTTGTTTAGATAAGCATGTAAACGAATATCTGGATTTTGTTTAGCAACATTTGGGCGTTGATTGGTTTGACGCATAAAGTGATCAACAATAGCATCTTTGATTTTCAGTGCGCCATATTGACTGTTGCGAATAAAGTCATTAACACCAACAAAGTTAATCATAAATGAGTTATCGACCGCAAAAATATCGCTCCATTTGATATTCATTACACATGAATAGAGATCTAAATCGCTATAAATATCAAACTCAGCAATCGGCAATAAAATCCGAGAAGCTAAACGAGACCACAATAGCGATTGGTACATGGTTGATGGATCAGCATCGTAATAGACACCACCTTGCGACACTTTACAATTTATCGCGCCAATATTTTCTAACTCTTTTTTTAATAACTCTTCAAGCCCGCGAGAGGTGCTGGCAAATAGCGTTTTCATGCATAATCCACTTAACAATAAAATTGCAGGCATTATACCGACTAATTGCAACAGTGGGAAATGGTCAAACTAAACAATCTATAAACAAATAGAAAATAAGCAGAATCATGATAATTTATACAAAGGTATGGGTTTTGAAAGTTTATTTTTATATAAATTAACTGTTAGTTAATATAAGTGGAAATTGTTTTATCTATTTATCATAATTTGTTAATATACATAGGCTTTGGTTTCAGATTAATTTTATAATAAATTATTTAATTAGTAGATTTAATTAAGCATCTTTTTGGATAGAGGTAAAATGAAAGTACTATCAATTGTTGGATTAATTATAGCTATAATATCTGTTTTTATTCCATTTTTCGGTTTAATTTTAGCTATGTTATGTAGTTTTTTGGCGTTAATTACTTTTGTTAAACAACCGAATATTTCTGGTACTATTTTTGGTATTAATATCTTTAGCACAGCATTTATGTCTCCAGTATTAGCTTCTATGGCCGCAGATTCAGGAATTGGTATTTATCTATTTTTTGTTATATATCATGTAGTAATGATGTTCAATGCATTTATTTTATTTTTAATTTTCCGCAAAAAAAACACTGCGGCATAATCCCCCACCTAGATTGAAAAATCAATTTGCTAACTAACCTTCGATGTATTTAGCTGAGACCAAAAACAGAATTAATATGGATTGTTTTTTCACCAACCATAATAAGCATGGTGATTGGACAAAAGGTTATTGTTCTGCAAACAAAAAAAATCTAGGCGATTTTAAGAGAGAAATAGAGTATTGGTGATTATATTAAAATGAATATTATCCATCACTATATTTAATTAAAAATTTGTTTATGACAAAAATAGTTAAAATATCAATAACAAAAAGAGAATATAGATGAAAAACCTTTTATTAGTAGTATGCTGTTTTTTTAATTTTTATGCCTTCGCATCCGTTGATGATGAACGTAACCATATTCGTGTTACTAATAATTATCTCTTTCTTCTTTTTCCTGAGTATATTCCGCATTCTGTTCCTATAAAAAAACAAGAATTACTTATTAAAAATATCCAACCAACATCTTCTGTCAGTAATTTAGAAGTATATTCAGATGATAATGGTCTTATTATAGAAGAATCTGCTCCTGATAAAAAAGGTCTGATTATGGATTATAAGATGCAAGTTTTAACACGAAATGAAAAAGGAACTTTCGTTAATTATTCAGTGCAGTTTGATGATCAAAAAAACGTTACAGAAATTAAAGATTCTAACCAAAAAATAACTTCTTATTATAAATATGATGAACAGGGAAAATTGATTTCTTCAAATGAAAATGTAGATGGGAAAAATTATATAGGTACTTATTTATATGATAAAAACAATAATCTTATTCAGCATAACGAGCGAGAAATTGAAACTATTAGGTCCAAAAAGATACTTACTTTTCTGTCAACAAATTTATATTATTATGATGATGAAAATAGATTGGTTTCTTCCATTTCAAAACAGGAGGATCCTTTATTAAATGGAAAAACGGCATCGTTACCAAAAGATATCAATGAGTCTAAATATCGAACATTTACTTGTTACTATAGTCAATATAATGAACACGGTGATTGGACTATTAGTCAATGTTTTAACGGTGATAATGAATTAGATATGTCTATAACACGAAAATTAGAATATTAGTCTGCATAAGGCAAAAAACTGATAGCGAGGGAGCTAAGTCTTACTAGTTATTATACGTATGCTGAAGTAGGTGGAGAGCTGTTTAATAATTATCTAATTGATTTAATGTGAGAACTCTAATTTTGATGATGATACCAAAATATACATTAAGTCCTCACATTTGATCTAATAAATTACTCTACTGTCACCGATTTTGCTAGGTTACGAGGTTGGTCGACATCGGTACCTTTAATTAGGGCGACATGGTAAGCAAGTAATTGCGTCGGTACTGTGTAGTAGATTGGCGCAGTAAGTTCTTCAATATGGGGTAAGTTGATAATATGCATAGTATCGTCGCTAACAAAACCAGCATCTTGCTCAGCAAACACATAAAGTTGACCACCACGGGCACGTACTTCTTCAATATTGGCTTTGAGTTTTTCAAGTAAGTCATTCGTTGGCGCCATAACAATAACTGGCATATCTGCATCAATCAATGCTAAAGGCCCATGTTTTAATTCACCAGCTGCATAAGCTTCGGCATGAATATAGGAGATCTCTTTTAGCTTTAATGATGCCTCGATAGCGATTGGATATTCATCGCCACGACCTAAAAATAGTGCATGATGTTTATCGACAAAATGACCAGCAAGTTTTTTGATTACAGGTTCGGCCATTAATACTTGTTCTATACGGTTTGGTAAAGTTTGTAATGCATGGACGATTGCTTGTTCAGTGATTTCTGCCATATCATTAAGTCGGCCTAACTTAGCCACTAACAGTAATAATACCGTTAATTGTGTGGTAAATGCTTTGGTTGAGGCGACACCAATTTCAACGCCAGCTTTGGTTAGTAAAACCAAATCAGCTTCTCGAACTAAAGTCGATGCTGCCACATTACATACCGCAAGAGTGCTTAGGTAATTGTTCTGTTTAGCTAAGCGTAAAGCAGCAAGGGTATCGGCAGTTTCCCCGGATTGTGATAGGGTGATAAATAAACTATTTTTGCGACGAGCAGGTTTTCGATAACGGAATTCCGAGGCAATTTCGACATCACAAGGAATGCCGGCTAAGGATTCAAACCAATAACGAGCCACCATACCTGCATTATAAGCTGTGCCACAGGCAACAATTTGGATGTGTTCAACTTGCTTGAGAATATTTTCAGCATTTGGGCCTAGTTCTGATAAATCCACTTTGCCATGTGCCATGCGACCTTCTAAGGTATTTTTAATCGCATTCGGCTGTTCATAAATCTCTTTTTGCATGTAATGGTTAAAACCCGCTTTGCTGCCAGCATCATATTTGGCATCTGATTCAATGCAAGGGCGATTTATTTGATTAAAATTTTTGTCATAAATCGTTACTGAACGTTGAGTGACAAGCGCTATATCACCTTCTTCTAAGAAGATAAACTGCCGAGTTACCGGTAATAAAGCCAGTTGATCTGAGGCAATAAAGTTTTCGCCAATGCCGCAACCAATAACAAGTGGGCTACCAGAACGTGCGGCAACTAGAATATCAGGATTTCGAGTGTCCATAATTACTGTACCATAAGCACCTCGTAAGAGTGGAATGGCTTTTTGCACCGCTTCTAATAAGGAACATTCTTCCGTGCTGATGATGTCATGAATTAAGTGGGCAATGACTTCAGTATCTGTTTCTGAACGGAATTGGTAACCTTTCGCGATAAGTTTTTCACGCAGTGGTTCGAAATTTTCGATAATACCATTATGCACAACGGCAATAAAGTCGGATATATGCGGGTGCGCATTATGTTCAACTGGTTCACCATGTGTTGCCCAGCGAGTGTGGGCTATACCGGTTGAACCGGCAACTGGTTGTTCGTTTACCGCATCTTTAAGCGCTTGTACTTTTCCTACCCGCCTTATTCGCTGTAATTCACCTGTTGGTGAAATAATAGCAAGTCCGGCAGAATCATAACCACGATATTCTAAACGTTTAAGTCCTTCTAATAAAATATCTGCCACATCACGCTTAGCGATTGCACCTACAATACCACACATCGTTTATCCCTCTTTCGATTTCGTTGGTCTTTTCCAACCCGCAAGTTGTTTTTGTTTTACACGACTAACCACTAATTCATTGTCGTTAACATCGTTAGTAACTGTTGTGCCAGCCGCAATAGTTGCTCCTTTACCTATTTTGACTGGGGCAATAAGTTGGCTGTCAGATCCAACAAAAACATCATCTTCGATAACTGTTTTAAATTTATTAGCACCATCATAATTACAGGTAATTGTGCCAGCGCCAATGTTGACATTACTACCAATTTCACTGTCACCTAAATAACTTAAATGTCCGGCTTTGGTTGCATGGCCAAGATGAGCTTTTTTCAATTCAACAAAATTACCAACGTGGGCATGATCATCTAGTTTGCTGCCTGGTCTTATTCTGGCAAATGGTCCGATAGTACAGTGCTGAGCAATAATCGAATCTTCAATCACCGAGTATGGACTAATTTCGCTGTTATCAGCGATGGTGCAGTTTTTCAAAATACAGCCTGCACCGATAATGACATTATTTCCTAATGTCACATCGCCATGAATAATCACATTTGTATCAATGATGACATCTTTACCATGAGTTAATTTACCACGTAGATCAAAACGGGCTGGATCAAGTAAAGTTACTCCAGCAAGTAATAATTGCTCGGCTTGATACTGTTGATAATGGCGTTCTAAAGTTGCTAACTGTAATCGATTGTTGACGCCTTCAACTTCAAATTGCTTTATTGGATGTGAAGTTAAAATTTCATAACCATCTTGATGTGCAAAGGCAATAATATCGGTTAAGTAA
This sequence comes from Gilliamella sp. W8128, assembly GCF_016100545.1. Classification (NCBI taxonomy): domain Bacteria; kingdom Pseudomonadati; phylum Pseudomonadota; class Gammaproteobacteria; order Orbales; family Orbaceae; genus Gilliamella; species Gilliamella sp. W8128. The sequence continues at coordinate 237,943 of NZ_JACFSE010000005.1, read as the reverse complement.
TACTCTTTTTGCGCATTGTTATTGGTTAAACGCGCTAACCACTGCTTAAGTAATTTGCCTGTAACTAGCATAATACCAGTATTAATTTCGGTGATTTTTTGTTGTTCGGCATTGGCATCTTTTTGTTCAACGATAGCCACAACTTTACCATCTTTGCGTTCGATTCGACCATAGCCAGTTGGGTCATCTAAAATCACTGTTAATAAGGCAATACCTTGTTTGGGTTTACTAGCAATAAGATTTTGCAAAGTTTCAACTGAGATAAGTGGAGTATCGCCATATAAAATTAATATATCTTCATCATCTTGAATGTAAGGGATAGCTTGTTGAACCGCATGTCCTGTCCCTAATTGTTCAGCTTGATAAACAAGTTGCACCGGCTGATTTTGTAACGATTTTTCAAGTTCGTTTTTGCCATGTCCATAAACAATATTGATGCGATTAGTATTAAGTTGTTGAACTGTATCAATAACATGTTGTAACATCGGCTTACCGCCGATTTTATGTAAAACTTTAGGAAGGTTGGAATACATCCGTGTGCCTTTTCCTGCCGCCAAAATAATAGCACTACGTTTTGGAGGTGAAATTGCCATAATCAGTTCCGGTCTGGTTAAATAAGGCTAATACTATAATCAAAGTTTTCCATGAAATCACCCCGAAATTATTAATTTTTATCCTAAAAAAAGAATTATTGATATTTACCAAGAGTTTTAATAAAAGGAAGCATTGTTATGAATAGCATTATCAAGGTTTTATTGCTTTATACCACTCACGAAAAGCAAACCTTTAAAATCATGCAGCGAATAAAAACAGAACTTGCCGGTAAATGTGATTGTGATTTGATTGAGTTATTACCAGATAGCCACATAGATCTTACTAATTACCAAGCGGTATTAATTGGTTGTTCTATTCGCTATGGTTTTTATAGTAAAACCATGAAAAAATTTATTGATGCTAACTATCTGCAATTAAATACACTTAAATCTGGCTTTTTTGGCGTAAATGTGGTGGCAAGAAAACCGCATAAAAATACGCCTGAAACGAATATATATACTAAAAAATTCTTAGCTAAAATTGCCTGGCAACCAACGATTAAAGCGGTATTTGCTGGGGCACTTTATTATCCAAAATATAATTGGTTTGATCGTAATATGATTCGCTTTATTATGTGGTTGGGTAAAGGTGATACCGATGTGACTAAAGAAGTGATTGAGTACACAAATTGGGACAAAGTGGATGAGTTTGCTCATCAATTTGCGACACTTATCAATGAGTAATCTTAGTTATCTCTATAAAATAAGTCAGTATTTTCGTTAAATATCAAGTCTTAAAGTTCTTTTTAAGAAACTTTGTGATATAGATCAACATTTTTACTAAAAAGGTGTACAATATTGCGCCTATAGAATTTATCTCCTAATTGGGATTTTAATTGTGATTGAAAATTTAAGAAATATAGCCATTATTGCTCACGTTGACCATGGTAAAACAACCTTGGTTGATAAATTATTAAAACAGTCTGGTACGCTTGATAATTTACGTGGCGACGACAATGAAAGAATAATGGACTCTAATGCGCTTGAAAAAGAGCGTGGTATTACTATTTTAGCTAAAAATACCGCTATCGATTGGAATGGTTATCGTATTAATATTGTTGATACTCCAGGACATGCCGATTTTGGTGGTGAAGTTGAACGTGTAATGTCAATGGTTGATTCGGTATTATTGCTGGTTGATGCAATGGACGGACCAATGCCACAAACACGTTTTGTTACCCAAAAAGCGTTTGCTTATGGTTTAAAACCGATTGTTGTTATCAATAAAGTTGACCGTCCAGGCGCTCGTCCTGATTGGGTTGTCGATCAAGTATTCGATTTATTTGTAAATCTAGGTGCAACTGATGAACAGCTTGATTTCCCAATTGTTTATGCATCAGCATTAATGGGATTTGCAGGACTTGATCATGAAGATATGGCTGAAGATATGACGCCATTATTTGAAGCAATTGTTGAACATGTTGAGCCACCAGCAGTTGACTTAGATGGTCCTTTCCAAATGCAAATTTCACAACTTGATTATAATAACTATGTTGGTGTTATTGGTATTGGTCGTATTAAACGTGGTCGTGTTAAACCAAATCAACAAGTCACTATTGTTGATAGTGAAGGTAATAAACGTACTGGTAAAGTAGGCCAAGTATTAGGTCATTTAGGTTTACAACGTTATGAAGCCGAAGTTGCTGAAGCAGGTGATATTATTGCGATCACTGGTTTAGGTGAACTCGGTATCTCTGATACGATTTGTGATAATAGTTGCGTTGAAGCATTACCAGCATTAAGTGTTGATGAACCAACTGTTACTATGTTCTTTAATGTTAATAGCTCACCATTTGCTGGCAAAGAAGGTAAATATGTGACTTCACGTCAAATTCTTGAGCGTTTAAACAAAGAACTGGTACATAATGTGGCATTGCGTGTTGAAGAAACTCCTGACCCAGATGCATTTAAAGTTTCAGGTCGTGGTGAGTTGCACTTATCGGTTCTTATCGAAAATATGCGTCGTGAAGGTTATGAGCTTGGGGTATCACGTCCTAAAGTTATCTATAGAGAAATCGATGGTAAAAAGCAGGAACCTTTCGAACAAGTTACTTTAGATATTGAAGAACAGCACCAAGGTTCAGTGATGGAAGCTTTAGGTTTACGTAAAGGTGATTTAACCAATATGTTACCTGATGGTAAAGGACGTGTACGTTTAGATTATGTGATCCCAAGCCGTGGTCTTATTGGTTTTAGAACTGAATTTATGACTATGACATCTGGTACTGGTTTACTTTACTCAACATTTAGCCATTATGATGATGTACGTCCAGGTGAAATCGGCCAACGTAATAATGGTGTAATGATTTCGAATGGTACAGGTAAAGCGTTAGCTTATGCACTTTATAGCTTACAAGATCGCGGTAAATTATTCCTTGGTCATGGTGCAGAAGTGTATGAAGGACAAATTATTGGTATTCATACCCGCTCAAATGATTTAACCGTTAACTGCTTAACGGGTAAAAAATTAACTAACATGCGAGCATCGGGTACTGATGAAGCCACTACGCTTTCACCACCAGTTAAAATGACATTAGAACAAGCATTAGAATTTATTGATGATGATGAATTAGTAGAAGTTACACCATTATCCGTACGTTTGCGTAAACGTCATTTAACTGAAAATGATCGTAAACGAGCATTCAGAAGCAATAAAGAGTAATGTCAGTAAAAAACTAGCAAGTTTAACTTGTTAGTTTAAATTAGAAATGAAAACCTCGTTAATTAGCGAGGTTTTTTTTGGCTTTAACTCTGGCGATAGCATCGGCAATTGATTGCTTGCGATCTTTTTGTGTAGTCGTATTGCTTATTGGCATCGACTTAGGAAATAAAATTGTTGGTGGTACCAGTTGATTGTGATTTAATCGTTGCTGTTTTTTTTGCGTCAACAGTAACTCTTCCTGTTCATTCAAGGCAACACCTAGTGTACTTAAGGTAATACAGTCAGTTGGACAAGTATTAATACAATTACTACAAGATGTACAATATTGTGGCAATATGGTATGTAATACTTGTTTGCTTCCTACAATAGCATCAGTAGGGCAAACGCGTATACATTTGCCACAACCAATACAATTTTCTTCATCAATTAACGCTTTATATTGTGTTTGCATAATAATTTTTTAAATTAACTTAAACCAACAATATTACCATCTTTGTCAATATCGATATTTCGATAAGCCGGATTAGTACCAAGTCCAGGCATTGTCATCACATTACCTGCATAAACCCGAATAAAACCAGCACCTGCCGAAATCGCTAAATGGCTGATATCAACATCAAAATCGGTTGGCACATTTTTTAAATTTGCATCAGCACTAATTGACATTGGTGTTTTCGCAATACAAAGTGGTAAGTGATCTAATTTTAATGCTTCAATTTCTTTAATGTTTTTAAGCGCTGTGTCTGATAAATTAGCTTTATTGGCACCATATTTTTTTACCATTGTTTGGATTTTATCTATTAATGGCATACTGTCAGGATAAGGTAACTTGATTTCACTTGGCATATCACACGCTTTAATCACATGTTTAGCCAGTTTTTCGGCGCCTTTACCACCTTGAGTAAATACTTCACTGACTTCACAAGCAAATGCACCGTGTTCAATGGCGTATTTTTGTAAAAATGCTAATTCTTCCTCACTATCATGTGGGAATCGATTGATTGCTACAATCACTTGTAAACCATAACTTTTAGCATTATTAATATGCCACGCTAAATTAGCTGCACCAATTTCAAGCAATTCTACATTAGACTCTGAAATCTCTTTTGGTATGGCTTGTCCTGGCTTGATATTATATTTACCACTATTGGATTTTAAGCTACGCACAGTTGCAACAAGCACTACACAAGATGCCTTGATACCAGCTTGACGGTATTTAATATTAAAGAATTTTTCCATTCCCATGTCTGAGCCGAATCCTGCTTCGGTTATAACATAGTCAGCTAATTGCATAGCAATGCGGTCTGCAATTACAGATGAATTACCATGAGCAATATTGGCAAATGGGCCTGCATGGATTAATACCGGTGTATTTTCCACTGTTTGCATAAGGTTTGGATTAATGGCATTTTTAAGCAGAACGGTCATTGCCCCAGCAACTTCAAGTTGTTCAGCAGTAATTGGTTCACCACTAGTGTTATAGGCTAAAATAATTCGTCCAATTCGTGCGCGCATATCATGTAAATCAGAAGCCAACGCCAATATTGCCATCAGTTCAGAGGCAGCGGTGATCTCAAATCCGTCACGGCGTTCAATACCATTGACGCCACCGCCAACACCGACAGTAATATTACGCAGAGCGCGATCATTGTGATCGATAACGCGTTTCCAAACAATACGATTAACATCGATGTTTAAACGTGGTAAACCAGTTTGTGTTGTAAATTCATCACCAAGGCGCTCTTCATGATAAAGACGAGAATCTAATGCCGCAGACGCCAGATCATGGGCTGCAGTTATAGCGTGGATATCACCAGTAAGATGAAGATTTAATGTTTCCATTGGTAATACTTCGGCTTGTCCACCACCTGCTGCACCACCTTTAACGCCAAACACTGGTCCTAAACTAGGTTGACGAATACAAGCGATAGCAGATTTTCCTAAATAATTTAAACCTTCACTTAATCCAATAGTATTGACAGTTTTTCCTTCACCAAGAGGGGTTGGGGTTATTGCTGTGACTAATACTAATTTACCCTGAGTTTTATTTTGATCTGCTTTAATAATAGATAAATCAATTTTAGCGACATATTTACCATGAGGCAGTACATATTCATCAGCGATATTACATTGTTTTGCGATTTCAGTTATTGGGCGTAAAGGCATATTCGTTCTCGTATAATAATAAACAGGTTGTCAGTATAAAGAATTTAAAATGCCGAATAAAGCAACAATTTTATCTTTATTGATTTTCGGCACAATCTTTAATTATATTGTTATAATGGGCAAATTTTTAAACTATAGGATAATTGTCAAATGAATTGGTTTTCACAGTATTCGCTTTTCCTGGCTGAAACAGTAACTGTTGTTGTTGCTATTCTAGCAATATTAATATTTATTTTATGTCAGCGTCGAAAATCATCCACAGTTGCTGGCCGAATGTCAGTTAAAGATATAAGCCAAGAGTATGAACAAGCTAAAGATGAAATGTTAATGTCTAGTATGGACGAGGTTGAAGCCAAACAGTTCACTAAAGATCTGAAAAAACAAAAAAAACTTGAAAAGAAACAGGCTAAACAAGCAGCTAAACTAAATAAGAAACAAACAGATACTGCGGCGTCGGACGATACTGTAAAATCATCCGAAACAACGTCTGCTTTACAGACAAAACCTAAACTGTTTGTTCTATCATTTAATGGTAGTATGGATGCGCATGAAGTTGAAGAGTTGCGCCAAGAAATTACTGCCGTATTAGCTATCATCAAACCAGAAGACGAAGTTGTGGTAAAACTTGAAAGCCCAGGTGGGGTAGTGCATGGTTATGGGTTGGCCGCTTCGCAATTATTACGCTTTAGAACACGAAATATTCCTTTTACTGCGGTGGTAGATAAAGTTGCCGCCAGTGGTGGCTATATGATGGCATGTACTGCTAACAAAATAGTTGCAGCGCCATTTGCTATTGTTGGTTCAATTGGGGTAGTTGCGCAAATTCCTAACTTTAATCGATTACTTAAAAAGCATGATGTTGATATTGAATTGCAAACAGCAGGCGAATACAAGCGAACTTTAACCATGTTTGGTGAAAACACTGACGAAGGTCGTCAAAAATTCAAGCAAGAACTGGAAGAGACTCATCTATTATTTAAAGACTTTGTAAAAGAGTATCGACCTAATATTGATATTGAACAGGTTGCTACAGGAGAACATTGGTTTGCAACACAAGCTAAAGAAAAGGGTTTAGTTGACGAAATTAGTACCAGTGATGATTTTATCTTATCGCATTTAGACACGCATAAAATCATTGCAGTTAACTATCAACGAAAACAAAAGCTATCAGAAAAACTCTCGAAAAATGTTGTAAAAGGCATGGAAAGATTATTCTTTAGACAAGGAAACGGACTATAACAGTCCGTTTTTTTATAAATGTATCAGCTAAATTTATTACAAACCAATCATAAAATTTGCAAAATCTCATCAAGATAATCGTTAAAGTTGATATTTTTTAGCAATGATTAATTAACTTCAAAATAGCTTATTTTTAAGAATTTTAATGGTAAAAATTAGCTTTATTACTGAATATCGACAACTTAAAAAGAGCAACGAGTTATAGATAAATATTTAGATAATTTATTGCTTAGTGATCTATTCTACGGACAATTTTTTAGCAAAAAAATAAGAAATAAGGCAAAAAATAAAGGTTTAAAAAATTAAATACCTTTACAAAAATTAACAATTTAGAGGTTAAAAAAATTGCATACTTTTTACTTAATCTCTATACTTTTCCTTATTCTTATTAAAGTGAAATTACCGATTAGTAGTTAGTCAATTAAACGAAATAAATTAATATAAAACATTAATTTACTTGACACGGACGTTATTATGAGCTATAATTTTAACACCAAACACCAAACACCAAACCTGCCCAAACCAATAATTTAAATTCGCCTAATTTTAACAATCAAGGTTTAATCTTTCGTCAGAGTTTACTCCTCCACCAACACTTAAGAAATTTTTTTAGTCCGATTTTAATTAAGCCAATTTTTTCGGTATTAGCACTTGTTTTATTGCTAATGTTATCATTTAGTAGTCAGTCTTTAACCGCTAGAACAACTCATATTATTCATGGTAATGCGCCATACTTAACTTTTGATGGTGGTCAGACTCGAGTTACTGATACAACTAAATTATTAGGTATTATTTTATCGGATGGAAGAACGTTTACAGCAAATAATAATTCGTCAATAACACCAATAATCTTGCCAAATCTTGGTGAAACTTTAGCTAATGTAGATATGCTGGTACCAATTGGTGCAGATTCAATTTCATTAACTTCAATTATTGGTTCGCCTTATAATTATTGGGGGGATGATGACGGTGATGGTCAGGAAAATAATGGTATCTCTGCTACAGGTTATTTAAGTTTAACTATTACTGACAAAGATAATCAAACTGTATCTCGTAATTCAACTTTAGATATTTGTAGAGCACCTTATAAAATCACATTAACCAGTAATGATGGTATACTAAGTACCCAGTATGGCGTACCTAGTAGTAGCTATTTTACAGGTAGTCATGCGACGTATTACATTAATCCCAACGAATCATCAAAAGTTTGCTTTGTTGCTCCAATATTATTTCCTGGTTCAAATACAGAGGTTAATGGTATCGATTTTCGAGGGCCACCTTCTATATGGCTTGCCAATAAGGGGTTTATTCCTCAGTCTACAACGCTATCAACTTACAATTTGAATTTTCCTACTACAGGAATGCATGATTTGTACTTTGACCTAGATATTGGAGGAGCAAGAGTTTTAACATGGGACTCGGTCGAACGGGGGGGAATTACCGCGACGTTAATCCCTGATTCAACAGGTTCACGTGTTACTGTCAAATTAACGGGGCCCAGTGCAAAAGATTTTCAATTAAATTCTGATTTACCCGGTAGTGTAGCAAAGCCTGTATTACCACAAACATTTGAGTTAGTTGGTAAAGATAGTCAAGGTAATCCTTTGATAAAATATGGTTTTCAATTAAAACAATGGTATGTCCATCGAGGTGCAAATAATTACTATACTTATCCAAGTACCTTATCATGGTGCAGTAATATTGGTTATCGTCTTCCTCAAATTAAAGATTTAACTAATGCTATTTGTGCAGGACCTTGGTGGGATGAGGAATGTCAAGGTTCGGTTAGTGCAACTCCATCTTCAAACGGTAATAACTTTCAACGTGTAATTGGCGGAGGATTCTTCTCGGAGTGGGGACAAATGGACAAATATATTAGTAGTTTTTATGATAATCACAATTACTGGACCATCGATTTTGTAGAAACAGATCGTTTAAGCCATTTTTCCGTTCACTCGAATAATGGTCACATTGCTCGGCATAAAAATGAAGTTGTACTCAGAGGTATGTGTACTACCCCTTAATTTTTTGTTAGAAAAATATAAGAGAGTACTAGCAAATTGCTAGAGAATTTCAACTATTCAGGAGATTAAAATCACATAGCCTTCAGTTTTACCTGAGGGTTTAAACAAGAAAGTTGAGGAACGGGGTTTTTTGAGCACTAAATGTCCACAAATTTTAGATTTTAATTAAAATTTTGCTAAGAAATAATGGTTTTGATATCTGATATATTATTTTTTAATTACTAAAATATTTTGAGTCAATTATTGTTTACATATCTTAACAATTTATCATTAAGCAACATTTGTCAAAATTGATAAATTTATTTATAATTTTTCAATAAGGAAATATATTTTTATTGTTATAAAATAATTGGATACATTGACAAAGGACTGAAAATATGTTAAAATACAGTTGTTTAGAGGCCAGCCAGCCAGCCAGCCAGCCAGCCAGCCAGCCAGCCAGCCAGCCAGCCAGCCAGCCAGCCAGCCAGCCAGCCAGCCAAAATAATATTGTAGCCATTTTTCAGGCTAAACAAGTTTTACAATTAAAATCTACCATAAACTTATCTTTCTATAATCTAAAAACTTATATAGCAAACATCGCGTTAAATATTCAGCAACATAAAAATAGACAAAAAGCGACAAATTTAACTAGGTATCAAACACTATTTGCACAAGTAATTTTTATTCTAAGTAGTCTGCTATTGGTAAATAATGTATGGGCTTTATCTTTATATTCGGCTCAAACAGAAAAAATGATAACCGGTAATTCGCCGTATATTTTATTAGCTGATGGCGTAACACCATTAACCGATTTACGGCAAATTATGGGGATTAATTTTCCAAATCGTAATGGACAAGGCGGTACTGAATGGATCAGTGCCTGGGATACTGATCTTACCTTGCGAGCACCTAAAGGAATGCATTTCAATGATGTTTGGGCTTTTGCTACCCCTACGGATGGAGTTGCACATAATCCATCAGCACTTAAGGTTGATGATATTGATGGTGATCAAGTTGGCGGTTATGTCACTGGAACAATTAAAGCAACTTGGTTTGAGAATGGTATTCAAATACCTAATGATAAGTTAAGTTGGGAGCTTTGGAATTGTGGCGGACCTTATAAATTACGCGTAGAAGTCTCGAATATTCAGGCCAATACTCAATATGGTTTACCTAGAAATCGTTACTATGGCAGTAGTTCGGTAGAGTATAGGATAATTCCAAATGGGCAAATATGTTATTTACGACCGAATGAAATGACTCACTTTGGTGATCATGATCCAAATGTCTTTAATAATACCTATGGTTTTTCTCGAAGTAGTGGTTTTCCAACAACTGGTTTTCAGAATGCAGCTTTTACCTTAGTCGGTAGCGGATCGGATCAAAGTCGTTATCGTTGCTATACGTCTAATGGTGGTGGCAAAATAAACTTATCGACAATTGGTGGTTTTGGTTCAAATTGTACGATAAATTACATCGCTGAGCAAAAAAGCCAATTTATTCAAAATGGAACGCCAACAATAACAATGGAATATTATAACGGTCGTTATTGGGAATGGTTCGATAATTTTACTATTCCTGTGCCTAAAAAATGGCCTAGGAAAGGAACAGGTAAGGCAATTGTGTTTAGTGATTCAAAGTATGTAAGTATGTCTAGAGGATTTAATGTATTAAGTTTTTGTAGCGGGATAAATAAAGTTACTCAAGCGCAAGCATTGAATAGCGATTTTCGGTTAAAATATTTATATACAACTTCTGAACTGACTAATAATGGTTCTCATTTTATAAGGGCAGTGGGTACATTTATGAGTGAATGGGGTATTACGAAAAACTATGGTGGAGTTTGGCGTCCTGATGGTGATTTATGGACTGCTGAGCTATTGCGAAATCAGTTAGTTTACCGAGTAAGGGGTAAGACAGGTCAAATTGATATTCAGGAGCCAAGATATCCAAGCACAACCGGTGTTTGTCGTGGTGATTAAAATATATTTATTTAATATGAAAAATCTAAATTTATGAATATAGAACAAAAATTAAAATTAAGCCAACAAACTGATTATATCTACTTTTTCCGAGAAGGTATCTTTGCTCAGCTTTATGGCGTATCCCTTTATCTCGCCGTGACTCGGTTAAATTTGGATCTTAATTTGTGCCTTTATAAATATAAAAGTTTATCTAATCAAAAAATATTACGTGCTGGGTTACCAACCAAAAAATTGGAAAGTTTGTTGCCGAATGGTTTAGCTAATTGCCAATTTGGTTATAGCTATAAAAATCTTTGGCATGTCGATAGAAATTCTTATAACCGTTGGTATAAAAAGAATACTTCAGAATTATTATCAATAAATTGCAAAAATAAGCATTCTAAAGATTTTTTAAGTAAGGAATTAATTCCATTATGGTTGACTGAAGAAGAGCGTCAATTTTTGCTTAATTGGCAAAAAGATAAATATGGACAATCAACTGAACAACAGTTTATAGATACGCTACAAAGAAAAATTGTTTCCAGTTACGCGTAGCGTACTGGGGCAATTTTTTCGCTCAAAAAATAAGCAAATAAAACTAAATAACAGGTATAAATTATATTTATACTTTATCTTGATAAAGTACCTTATCAGCATCTCCTATTTATTAATCATAAATCTTAAGAGTTAATAATTATAAACATGTTGTGAATAAAGAATTTTGCACTGCAAAAAAGTAATCTTGATTTTAAGTTATGCAACTCTATGCTATGCTTAACCTAATATTCGATCAAAGGACGTTCCATATGATAAAAGATCCATTTTATGATCGTGAGGCGCAAAAATATGATTCGCCGATCGCCAGCCGTGAGCTGATTTTGGACTATCTCACCAAAGAAGCAAAACCTGCTAATTTAGATAAAATAGCCCAAGCAGTATCAATTAAGAATGATGAACAAAAAGAAGCATTACATCGAAGATTGCGGGCGATGGAACGTGATGGCCAAGTGGTGTTTACACGTCGTAAGTGTTATGCCTTACCGGAAAAATTCGATATGGTTAAGGGTAGTGTGATTGCACATCGTGATGGCTATGGTTTTCTGCGAGTGGAAGGTAAGCCGGAAGACTATTTCTTGTCACATGAGCAGATGAAAAAAGTTTTACAAGGTGATGTTATATTGGCTCAGCCAATCAATAGCCAATACCGAGGTAAGACCGAAGCGCGCGTAGTGCGGATTTTAGAACCCCGCACTAATCAAATTGTTGGTCGTTATTTTATTGAGCAGGGCGTTGGCTTTGTGGTGCCGGATGACAGTCGTTTGAATTTTGATATTTTAATCGCAGGTAAGCCAAATCGAACTGTCAGAATGGGCTCAGTGGTAGTGGTTGAATTACAGCAACGACCTGAGCGACGTCAAAAAGCGGTCGGCGTGATTAAGGAAGTACTTGGCGAAATTATGGGAACCAATTTAGCTATCGATATTTCATTACGTAATCATGAAATCCCTTATGAATTTCCTAAAGTGGTTGAAAAAGAGGCCAGCAAATTTAGTGAGCAAGTACCAGAAAGCGCCAAAAAAGGCCGTAAAGATCTACGCGAGTTGCCGTTAGTAACCATTGATGGTGAAGATGCCCGTGATTTTGATGATGCGGTTTATTGTCAAAAAAATCGTGGCGGTGGCTATCGATTATGGGTAGCAATTGCTGATGTGAGTTATTATGTTCGCAACGGTAAAGCTTTAGATAAAGAGGCTTGCTTACGAGGTACGTCAGTCTATTTTCCATCACGAGTGGTGCCAATGTTACCAGAAGTGTTATCTAATGGCCTTTGTTCTCTCAATCCACAAGTTGATCGTTTATGTTTAGTCTGTGAAATGACAGTGTCAAATAAAGGACGTTTAACTGGTTATCAATTTTATGAAGCAGTAATGAACTCTCATGCACGCTTAACTTATACTAAGGTTGCCAAAATTTTAGAAGGTGATAAAGAGTTACGTGAGCATTATCGAGAGTTAGTACCTCATCTTGAAAATCTTTATGGCTTATATAAGGTATTAGATAATGCTCGAGTTACTCGTGGCGCGATTGGTTTTGAGTCAGAAGAGCCAAAATTCATTTTTAATGCAGATAAACGTATTGAGAGTATTGAATTAGTCCAGCGTAATGAAGCACATAAAATTATTGAGGAGTGTATGATTTTAGCCAATGTTGCTGCGGCAAAATTGGTCATTAATGCTGAAATTCCGTCTTTATTCCGCGTGCATGATAGACCGGATGAAGATCGCATGAATAATTTACGCAGTATTTTAAGTGAACTTGGTTTATCACTTGGCGGTGGTGCAAATCCAACACCTAAAGATATTGCCAAATTAATGGTTGATGTTGAAGCAAGACCCGATCATGAGATGTTACAGACTGTAATTTTACGCTCAATGAAGCAAGCAATTTATGATCCCGAAAATCGTGGTCATTTTGGCCTAGCGCTTGACGAATATGCCCATTTCACCTCGCCAATTCGTCGTTATCCTGATTTATTATTACATCGTGCTATTAAATGGGTACTGGCGAATGAACAACATAAAACCAGTAAAACTGGTGGGCATCGTTATACCACTAGCGAAATGCTTTATTTTGGTGAGCACTGTTCGATGACTGAGCGCCGTGCGGATGAAGCTGTTCGTGATGTGGTTGACTGGTTAAAATGTGATTATATGCAAGATCATGTTGGCGAGGTGTTTAATGGAACTATTTCGAGTGTGGTTAACTTCGGCTTTTTTGTTCGATTAGATGATCTGTTTATTGATGGTCTGGTACATGTTTCGTCGCTAGAAAATGATTATTATATTTATGACGCATCGCGTAATCGTTTAATTGGTGAAAATACTCGCTTTACATATCGTTTAGGTGATAAAGTTCAAGTAAAGGTCGAAAATGTTAATCCTGAAGAACGTAAAATTGATTTTTCATTGGTAGACAGTGATAATAAGCCACAACGTCAAGGTAAAACAGCAAAAGATAAAGCTAATAAAGCTGATATAAGTTTTGCTACTGATTTACCAGTAAAACGCAAAGCTAAAAGTCCACCAGATAGCAAAAAGAAAAAAGCGAACGCTAAAGTAGCAAATAAAGCAGAAGCTAAAGTGAAAAGTAAAAAACGAACAAAAGCTAAAGCAAAATCTAAAGCGGCATCTAAGACTAAATCTAAATCAGCATCGACATCAAGTAATAAGAGAAAAAAAGAGTAATTAACAGATGAGTGAAACAGTATACGGTATCCATGCGATTGAAGCTTTGTTAACGCGTGCGCCTGAAAGAATTATTGAAGTTTTTATCGCTAAAGGCCGAGAAGATAAGCGCCTAAATGCCCTTGTTCATGAGTTAGAACAGTTGGGTTTAGCGGTGAAAGTGACCAATAGACAGTACTTAGATGAAAAAACCAGAAATGGCGTGCATCAAGGTATTTTGGCAATGGTTAAACCAAACCGTGGTTATCAGGAAAATGATATCCCATTATTGATGGAACAACATCCCAATCCGGTTATTTTAATTTTAGATGGTGTGACCGATCCGCATAATTTAGGTGCCTGCATTCGTACCGCTGACGCTGCAGGCGTGAGTTTTATTATTGTGCCAAAGGATCGCTCTGCACCACTTAACTCAACCGCACAAAAAGTTGCTTGTGGAGCCGCAGAAAGTGTGCCTGTAGTTAGAGTTACCAATTTAGCTCGAACTATGCGGATGTTACAAGATGAATACCAAGTTTGGATTGTGGGCACCGCTGGCGAAGCGACAAGTACACTTTATCAAACCGATTTTTATAAAAATTCAAACGCCTTGCCACTGGCATTAGTAATGGGCGCAGAAGGTGAAGGTATGCGCCGATTAACTAAAGAGCATTGCGATGAGTTGGTGAGTATACCAATGGCGGGGATTGTTTCTTCGCTTAATGTGTCGGTTGCCACTGGCGTTTGTTTATTTGAAATAGTTAGACAAAAAAATAGATAGTAAGAGTTATAACATGTTAGGATTATTGAAAAAACAGAGTGAGCCAACGCTTTCAGAGCGAGATTTGAATGGACGTAATCATGTCGGTTATCCGACTATGCAATTATCTCGTGAAATTGATAAGTTAGTTAAAGCAAAATACGCGCCAATTAAACGGATCGTTAAATTCTACATAGCTATGCTATTTTTTAAATGGGGCCCAAGTGTTATCAATACTACGTTATCCGATGAACAGTTGGCTAACTTGTCAGGTCGCAACGTTCAAATGGTCTATTTGTTGTTGTTCCGAGACATGTTAAGACATATTTCAAGCTTAGCTAAATTAAAGCATTTTGCCGAAGATTGGCCAGAACAATTTGCTCAAGAGATATTAGAAAACTGCAACATGCTTAGCGACAGTGATGATGTCGATATTGCCAAAAAAGAGGCGTTATTCGCTAATACCCAGCTATTTGATATTGATAATACGATCGATCCTGATCACTTAGAAAACACCGTCATTCCTGATTGGACGATACCTTTGGCAGAGTTGATTATGTTAAAGCCGGCGACAATCTATCATTGTCACCGTCCTTTGATGGCGGTGATTTTGAAAAAGAAAAAATGATTTAGCCTATCATTTATTCAATTTTATTTAGTGGCAAATGCATAATTTTTTGATTCATTTGCCATAAATTTGCCTTCGATATGGCATAGTTAGTATGCCGTTATTGATATATTCTCCTGCCTTTAAATCACCTTATTGTTAAAAAAACACCGCCATCTTAACTTTAAATACCTAATCCATAATTAATTTTTGCAATGATTATTTGCAAAAATACCAACTAGGTATGTCACTATCACTCACTTATACTAAATTTATGAAGTAAATAGGTGAATGGTTTTATGCGAACAAGAACAATTGCAGTATTTAGAAAATTCATATCTATTGATTATCCATTAACTATTGATACATTGTCGGAAGAGTTTCAGATAAGTACTCGTACAATGCGAAATGAGATACGAGAAATAAATGATTTTTTACATAAAAGGGCGTTGCCGCTTATCTCCTCAATCCGTAATAAAGGTTTTATTATCAAGGGTACTAATGAACAAAAGCAATTAGTTAAGATTGCCTTACAACAATTACCCGTTTCCCCCATTTTAAGCAAAGAAGAACGTCAATTTGATCTATTGTTAGCTATTGCTTTTTCAGTTACACCTATCATTTTAAGCCAAAAAGAGAATAGTTATTATGTTTCTAAAAGTGTGTTAGACGAAGATATTCGTAAACTTAAATTGCGTTTAAAAAAATATGATATTGAGTTGGTGAGTCAACCTAAATTAGGAATGCAATTAGTTGGATTAGAACGTTCAATTCGTTTAATGATGTATGAGGTGATAAATCAATATGCTAGTAATCTCAATTATGAGCAGCCGTTAAAAGAGTTAAATTTAATTCAACAGTTGTTATTTAGTTACATTCCGCAGATGTTGATTAATAAATTATTTGAACTTGCTGAACAAACAATGAGCCAAGTTCATGATGAAATTTATAAACAGCAAATTGTTATTTTTACTGCAATTTGGGTTATTCGTAATCAACAACATCACCATCTCACTAAGATTCGATCTGATTTTATTCATAATGATTCCGGCAGTATTAGCCAATTTATTCGGTTGGTTTGTCAGCACGCAGCTTTACAAGTTAGTCGTCAAGAACAGCAATATATCATTTATATGTTAGAGACCTTTAATACTAAGGATATCAATAATTCTATCGATTGGTTAAATGCACAATTATTGGCGATTAAATTGGTCAATTATGTTGAGGAAAAGACACAAATTCCGTTTTCTATTAAACAAGAACAGTTATACGAAAATTTATGTAAGCATTTAGCCGGGTTAATTGCACGGGTGAGCAATAATATCCATATTATTAATCCGTTATTGGATAATATCAAACAGAACTATGGTGTTATCTATTCGGCTATTGCACAATTTATCCTAAATCTTGAGAGCACTTTAAGCAATAAAGTATCTGAAGACGAAGTTGCTTTTTTAACCATTCATTTTTCTGCTTTCGCCAGTGAGATCAACCAAGAGCGAAGTTACTATTTTAAAGCGGTGGTCATTTGTGATCATGGTATTGCGACCTCTAATCTTTTAGCCCAATCACTTAAAGAATTTTTCAATATCGAGATTTTGGCTATTTTGGCTCGTAATGATCAGCATTTATTGCAGCAACTTGATTTCGATTTGATTTTTTCGACTTTTCCATTATCACATTATGAACATCCTGTTTTGGTGTTAGAACCCATATTAAAAGAAAAAAATCACCCTATCATTACAGATTTTTTAGCTAAAAATCGTGATCACCAACGTATGGTTAATCACTGCACTGATGCCACTGATCTTTTTTATGCTTTAGTTAATTTAATTGAAGAGAGTGGCGGTGTGGTGTCTGCACCAATTTATAACCAATTGGAGAAGTGTTTAGCTATTAATAATCTTAAAATCAATAAAAGGAAAATCCAACCTATGTTGAAAGATATTCTTACCGATGATGACATTATATTGCAACAAACTTGCTCTAATTGGCAGCAAGCTATCACTTTTGTTGCTCAACCGCTTTTGCAGAAAAACTATATTTCAAAAAATTATGTCGATGCCATGATTAGCTCGCTTGAACAATATGGTCCGTATATCGTTATCGGCAAAAATTTGGCATTAGCGCATGCTCGGCCTGAAGATGGTGTTAATCAATTAGGACTTAGTGTGATGACCATGCGTGATCCTGTCGATTTTGGTAATCAGGATATGGGGCCAGTTAAGATTATATTTTGTCTGGCGGCTATCGATTCTTTTTCTCACCTCAATATTATGCGCAGTTTGATCGAACTGATTAATGATGAAAGTAAGCTTGAACGCTTATTAATGTGTGATTGTGTCTCGCAATTTAAAGCGATTTTATTTAATGAACCAACCCCAGCTTTAACTTAATAAGCTATAGGAGGATCCCCGATGAGTCAGTTATCTATTTTATTTGTTTGTGGTGCCGGTCTTGGTAGTAGTTTTGCTGCCCAAATGGCAACTGAAGATGTACTAAAAGCTAAAGGTATTGATGCCAAGTTAGATCATACGGATATTTCTTCTGCCGCGTCGATGAATGTCGACATTATTATTACCGCAGAAAATTTTCGTTCGCAATTTGCTAAATTTAATATTAGTGACCACACCTCGATTGTATACCTAAAAAATATCGTTTCGAAGTCGGAAATTGATGAAAAATTAAGTCCGGTCTTGCAAGAGAAAGGATTGCTTTAATTAGCAAAAAGGAGAGCATTATGAACGTAATTAACTTCATTATTGATAATATTCTAACTCAAGCATCTATCACAATTAGTTTAATTGCTATGCTTGGTCTTATTCTACAAAAAAAATCGGTAGGGCAAACCATATCAGGAACACTAAAAACCCTACTTGGTTTTCAAGTGCTCAATGCCGGATCAAGTATTATTGTTGGTAGTTTGAGTTATTTTGGTCAAATTTTTACAGCTGGCTTTGATATGCAAGGCATTATTCCTTCCATTGAGGCAATCAATGGTCAAGCCATGAATCAATTAGGTTTGGGTAGAGATATTGCCTTAACCTTTTTAATGATATTTATTTTTAATATTTTAATTGCCCGTTTTACGCGTTTTAAATATATCTTTTTAACTGGTCAGGCTATTCTTTGGATGGCAACCATGACAACCGTATTCGGTAGTTTTGCAGGTCTTTCAGGTGTGAGCTTGATTTTAGTCGGTGGTGTTATTGGTGCACTTTTTGCCGTCTTTATGCCAGCGATTGCCCAACCTATTATTCGTAAAGTTACTGGTTCGAATGATATCGCACTTGGGCATTTTTGTACTATTGGTTATCTGTTCGAAGCGGGTGTTGCTTATGTTGTTGGTGAGAAAGGGGAAAATAAACGCTCAATTGAAGATATAAAATTACCAAAATCGTTTGAGTTTTTACAAGATACCTATTTATCAGTTATGGTGGTAATGCTGCCTTTATATATTATCACCGTGCTTTTTGCGGGTGAAGAATATGCTTCGACACTATCTGGCGGTCAAAACTATATCATTTATGCATTTACTCAAGCAATCATATTTGTAGTTGGTATTTATGTGTTATTAGCCGGAGTTAGGTTATTACTGGGTGAAATCGTGCCAGCTTTTAGAGGGATCGCCATGAAGATTGTTCCTAATGCAATACCTGCGCTTGATTGTCCAGTGTTTTTCCCCTATAGCCCTAATGCTGTTATTCTTGGTTTTATTACGACCACTATTGGTACGGTAATTGCGATGTTAACTTTACCTTTCTTTGGCCTTGCGATGATTCTTCCTGGCATGCTAACTAACTTTTTTGCTGGTGGTACCGCGGGGATCTTTGGTAATGCCGTAGGTGGACGTCGTGGCGCTTTAATTGGTGGAATAGCTCATGGCATATTTATCACTTTATTACCCGCGCTGTTAGTCACTATCTTTAATCAAATGGGATTTGTTAATGCCACAGCGACTGATGTGGATACCGTTACGGTGGCCTTGCTTTATGCTTGGATTTTGAGCCCATTATTGAAGAATTTTTAATTAAGAGGTGACCATGTTTAACTTTTTTAAAAAGAATAAACCATCTGTTCAAATAGAACCATCAACTTTAAGAGAGCTTACAGCTGATGAGATTGCTCAAATTGAACATCAGATTAATGAACTCAAACAACAGCTTACCTATACCGATGATGTTCAATTATTGGCCAGTTGTAATGAACAAATAGGAATACTGTATAACCAGTTAAGGCGTGTTGATTTGGCTATGGAGTATTTAGAAACCAGCATGCAACAAAAGAGATCAATTGGTGAAGGATATAAAATCCTAATGAGTTTGTATAACCATAAACGTGCAGAGGCAGCAAAATCAGGATCAATTACCGATATCGACTTTTGGATGAATAAAATGGATGAAATGCGCAATATTGCCAAATTAGCTACAATTCAACGAAATTAAAGGAAAAAGTTATGTACACTACACTTAAAGCGGTAACCGAATTAGCGACTAAACTTAATTTTACTGTTGGCGCATTTAACACACATAATTTAGAAATGCTACCCGACATGCTTCGAGCAGCGAAAGAGGTTGGCGCACCGATTATTATCCAGACAAGTGTTGATACCGCTCGTTATATTGGTTTTAAAGTCTTGGTCAATACCATAAAAGCCATCGCTGATGAAGAAATTGTCGATGCGGTTTTGCACCTCGATCATGCTAAAAATTTTGATGATATCAAACAGGCGATTGATAGTGGGTTTACCTCGGTAATGTTTGATGGTTCATCTTTACCGTTTAAAGAGAATATACTAAAAACTCGAGCTGTGGTTGAATATGCCCATGCTCGAGGTGTGTCGGTAGAAGGCGAGCTTGGCACTATTGGTGGCACCGAAGAGGGCATTCACGTTGAAGTTAACGATAAAGTTTACACTAGACCTAGTGATGCTTTGGCCTTTGTACAGGCCACGGGAATTGATGCTTTAGCGGTAGCAATCGGGACTAATCACGGTCAGTTTAAATCGAAAACTGAAGTCAATATTCCGTTACTTAAAGAGATTCATGCAATGGTTGATATTCCATTAGTTATTCACGGTGGTACCGGTGTGAAGGAGGAAGATTACCCTGAGCTGATTAACAACGGCATTCGTAAATTCAATGTCGGTACTGAGTTGTTAGTTAATTGGACACAAGTTGCTAAAGATCAGTTTGCTCAAACTGAAGTTAATAAGTCGCTAAGGCATAATGTGATTCCTGCTAATCAAGCAGTTAAAGATATTGTCAAACATAAAATGAGTTTGTTTCTCAATGTTAATCAACGTATTAACTAAGGTAATCTTATATGCCCAAATATCTGATCTTACTTGCTGGTTGTCCTTGTACCGGAAAAACATATTTGATCCATCTATTGCAGCAACAATTCACCAACAGTTTGCTGTTGACGCCCGATGAAGCAAAGGAGTTGTATGCCGACTCCGTTGGGTTTAATTCACTTGCTGAGAAAAATGTCTTAGAACAAAAAGTTTGGCATTTTTATTACGGGGTGTTGCAGTGGTATATGGATGCTGGCAAGAAGATCATTATTTCGGAATATCCATTTAGCGATAAGCAAAAAAATCAGTTAAACGATTTTGCTAATCGCTACCATTATCAGGTAATAACCATTCGCTTGGTGGCTAATTTTGATATTCTTTGGCAACGCCGATATAAGCGTGATCGCTCTTTAGAACGTCATTTATCGCATATTATGACCCACTATCATTATGGTGACGAATTAGCTGATCGTAATCTTGCCGATGATTTGATAACCAAAGAAAAGTTTTATCAAATTTGCCATGATAGACAATATGATAAATTTGCATTAGGGACATTGTTTGAAATGAATGTAGATGATTTTAGTAAAGTAAATTATGCTGATTTATTGAATAAATTGAAAAAGATTATCACCTAATGAAATATAGAGGACGAATTACCTTTAGCCTTTAAGCATAAATTATTTCTGGCAATTTAATATCCCAAGGTTGATTATCAATCTTGGCCAATTTTTGGCAGGCAAATGCGAGCCCAATCGGTAAGATTTGCTGCTTTTGGTAATTGGCTAATGCTCGGTCATAATAGCCTCCACCCATCCCCATGCGATAACCGCGCTCGTCAAAAGCCACCAGTGGGGTAAAGACAATATCAAGTTGCTCTATCGTTATGCTACTGGTTTCATTGATTGCTGGTTCTAAAATGCCGAATTTATTTTTTATCAATGGTGTATTCGGCGAGTAATTTAAAAAGAGTAGTTGCTGTTCAGCTATCGGTACCGGTAAATAGACCGATTTGTTTTGTTGCCATAGATATTCAATAATCGGTTTAGTATCGACTTCTCCATCAAATGACAAAAAAATAGCGATGTTTTTAGCTTGATTTAAAGCTAGATGAGTTTCAATTTTTTGATAAATAATTTGCTGCGCATCACTGCGTTGTTGTGGAGATAATTCACGTCTTTTTTGACGTATCGCTTGCCGAATATTCATTAGTTATCGATTGAAAAAGAAAAGTAAAGAAGCACTCCAAGATGTCGTTAGGGTCGTAACCCTTGAACCCAAGGTTCAAGGTGAGTTGCATGTTTTAATTTTTAGGTTTCCTAAATAAATTAGGCATACACACCAATTAAAAATCATACCACTCTAAATTAAAGAATATCGGCTCAGGGGACTAACCCTTATCCCGAGCATCTCAGAGATAATTAATATAATACAAAATTTAGAAAATCATACAATAGTCTTTGTTGAATATTTACGTTTAAGCTAACTAATTGTTGGTATTTAAAGCGGAATCAAGTAACTGCTGTAGCATTTTTAATCTATTAGCGAACTCGTCGCTTTTTTCTTTCTCTTTCGTTAGTTCATAAGATATATTTAGCGCAGCAGTCATGATTAGTTGATCACTACCAACTTGTGGTGATTTTTCTCGTAAATTTGTTAAGCGTGCATCTAAATCTTTAGCCGCATTTGTGAGTGCGTCAACTTCTTCGACAGGGCAATTAAACTTTAACGTTCGCCCAAAAATCTGAACCGTGACAGCTTGAGTTTCCATATTTAACCTATAGTTTTATAAATGTATTAATTTTGTCGATTATATGTTTGGCGTTTAATCCAACTTCATCACGCATTTCTTGTTGCGATCCTTGTGGAATAAACACATCAGGCAATCCGATGTTTAAAATATCACATTTTATTTTTTTCGATAACAAAAATTCATTGACGGCGCTTCCAGCCCCACCTTTGATACTGTTCTCCTCAATGGTGACAAGTATATTATGGCTTTGACTAATGTGCAAAAGGACTTTTTCATCTAGTGGTTTTACAAAACGCATATCTATCACTGTAGCATTTATTTGATCAGCTGCTTGTAAAGCTTCAGGTAATAATGTGCCAAAATTGAGTAAAGCAATATTTTCACCTTCTCGACAGTATTTCGATTGTCCCAATGGTATTGGAGAGAGTGGTTGTAAGCTAGCACCACATCCTTCACCACGAGGATAACGTACCGCTGATGGGCCATTATGTAAATAACCTGTATAAAGCATTTGTCGACATTCGTTTTCATCACTCGGAGTCATAATAATAAGATTAGGAATACAGCGTAGAAAACTTAAATCGAAAGCGCCTTGATGGGTTTCACCATCAGCACCAACAATACCTGCTCTATCTATAGCTAACAGGACAGGTAAATTTTGGATAGCAATATCATGGATCACTTGATCATATGCACGTTGCAAAAAAGTAGAATAGATAGCTACTACCGGTTTTAATTCACTAATAGCAAAGCCAGCGGCTAACGTTACCGCATGTTGCTCGGCAATGGCCACATCGAAAAATTGATTGGGATAGCGTTTTGCAAATTCAGTCATACCAGAGCCTTCGCCCATGGCAGGAGTAATTGCCATTAAACGTTTATCATTTTCGGCCATTTCACACAGCCAATCACCGAATATCTTGGAATAGGTTGGGGCAATTTTATTGGCCTTAGGTAATACCCCTTCATTCGGATTAAATTTTGGTACACCATGCCATAAGGTTGGGTTTTGTTCGGCAGGCGCATAACCTTTACCTTTTTGGGTGATAACATGTAGTAATTGTGGCCCTTTCAGTTGTCTAACTTTTTGTAGGGTGGCAACTAATGTTCCAACATCATGTCCATCAACTGGACCAATATAGTTAAAGCCTAATTCTTCAAATAAAATAGCGGGGGTAACCAGACCTTTAAGATGCTCTTCAGTTTTTTTGAATAATTCTTTTAATGGCGGAATATTCGAAAGGACTTTTTTACCACTTTCACGAAAAGAGGTATAAGCTTTACTTGATAAAATTTGCGCTAAATGCTGATTAAGTGCGCCGGTGTTTTCAGAAATCGACATATCGTTATCATTAACAATGACTAACATATCAGGTTTTATATGACCTGCGTGATTCATTGCTTCAAATGCCATACCAGCGGTTAATGCACCATCACCAATAATTGCTGCTACTTTTTGTCCTGATTGCTTTTGTTGTTCAGCAATAGCAATACCTAGCGCAGCACTAATAGATGTTGATGAATGGCCAGTAGTTAACACATCGAATGCACTTTCCTGACGATGAGGAAAAGGGTGCAATCCACCTTTTTGGCGAATGGTTAGCATCTGATCACGTCGACCAGTAAGGATTTTATGCGGATAAGCTTGATGTCCTACATCCCATATAATTTTATCAAATGGTGTGTTATAGACGTAATGTAAAGCGACGGTTAATTCGACTACACCTAAACCTGAAGCTAAATGACCACTAGATTGACTAACACTATCTAATAAAAATTGTCGTAATTCCTGACAAATCTCTGGCAATTGTGATAGCGGATAACGTTTAAGATCCGTGGGAAAATTGATTTGCTTTAATAAAGGAAATTTATCTAAATTCATTTTTATCATCTAGTTATTAGGTTAACTATTTCGATTAATAATAAAACCAGCAAGATCTTGTAATGGTTGGCTATTATAAGGTATTTGCCGCAGACTATCGATAGCTTGCCGATATAATGTGTTTGTCATTTCAATTGCATTTTGTAAGCCAACTAATGCCGGATAAGTACTTTTTTCAAGTGCAATATCTGAACCCTGTGGTTTGCCCATTAGTTCTTGTTCACCAATAACATCTAAAATGTCATCTTGAATTTGAAATGCTAATCCAATAGCTTGAGCATAGTCATCTAAGATTTGATAATAGGGTTTGGCTACCTCACCACTAGCATAAGCTCCAAGCCTAACTGCTGCTTGAATTAAAGCACCGGTTTTATAATTATGGATATTTTGTAAATGTTCAAGGGTTACCTTTTGATGTTCTGCTTGCAAATCAAGTGATTGACCTAAGCACATACCTGTAAGTCCACTGGCGTTAGCGAGTTCGCTAATCATATTAATTTTACTTTGGTTATCAATATGTTGATTTTCGCATAATAAACTGAAAGCTAGCGATTGTAAGGCATCGCCAGCAAGAATGGCTTCTGCTTGACCGAATTGAATATGACAAGTAGGTTTTCCCCGCCTGAGGTTGTCATTATCCATGGCAGGTAGATCATCATGAATTAAAGAATAAGTATGCATTGATTCGATAGCAGCTGCAATAGGATCAAGTTTATCTAAAGGACAATTAAACATCTGCCCAGTTAGATAAACTAGAATAGGGCGGATTCGTTTGCCTCCGGCAAGCAGACTATAGCTCATCGCCTGTTGCAAGTTTGAAGGGGCAAATTGCGAAATATATGTTGTTAAATAATTATCAATACGTTCTTGTAATGGTTTTGTGCTATTCATTATTATCAATTGAAAATTCAGATAATTGAGCATCACTATTTTCAGATAACAAAATTTGGATGCGTTGTTCAGCCTCATTAAGTTGTTTTTGACCAGAACGGGCTAATTTGATGCCTTTTTCAAACTCATTTAAAGCTTCATCTAATGGTAAATCACCATTTTCAAGTTGAGTGACAATTGCTTCAAGTTGTTGGATAGTTTCTTCAAAACTTGCTTCTTTATCTTGTTTTTTTGCCATATCGTCCCCCTTTGTGTTAAATGAGTATACACGTATTTTTTCTGATGGTGAATTAAGATATTTAAGTTAAATTATTACATTAATTAAAACATCATTAACCAATGAGTTGCGATTAGTTTTATTGAGTATCGTGGCAAGATGGATAATCTTCTTGTTCACGTTCAAGTTCATCAACTGATAGTTGGGCTATATCAGGATTGATCGGTTTTTTAACTTCAATTCCTAATTCTCTGAATCGTTCTATTTGACCAATAACATTACCTCGTCCTTTAGATAGTTTGTTCATTGAATTTTGATAGGTCTGTTGTGCTTTATCTAAACAGTTACCTAGGTTTTCCATATCCTCAATAAAACCGCGAACTTTATCATATAGTTTACTTGCTCTATCAGCAATAAGTTCGGCATTACGATTTTGGTATTCAAATCGCCATAAATTATGAATAGTTCTTAACGCTACCAATAAGGTTGTTGGACTAACAATCATAATATTATTTTTTAAAGCATCATTAATTAATGACGGATCTTGATCAATTGCTGACAAAAATGCTGGTTCAACTGGAATAAACATTAATACATAATCTAATGAATTGATACCAATTAGTTTGTGATAATCTTTTTGGCTAAGCTGTTTTAGATGATTACGTACTGAAGCTAAATGATCGGCAATAGCCTTAGTTCTAATATCATCATCATCGCTGTTAAAATAACGTTCATAGGCAACTAAAGTAACTTTTGAATCAATGACAACATCACCGCCTTGAGGTAAATGAACAATTACATCTGGTTGTAATCGTTGATTATTTTCATTGGTTAAATTAACCTGAGTGTGATACTCATGTCCTAAGCGGAGTCCTGAGTTATCCAAAATTTGACTAAGAATGAACTCTCCCCAATTACCTTGAGTTTTATTATTGCCTTTTAGTGCATTAGTTAAATTAGTGGCTTCCTTAGTCATTAATTCATTAAGCTGTTGCAAATTGCGGATTTCATGGGTGAGAGTATGACGCTCTTTGGCTTCTTGTCCAAAGCTGTCTTGAACCTGCTTTTGAAAGCCTTCTAGTTGTTGTTTTAGTGGTGAAAGTAGAAAATCTAAACTTTGTTTATTTTGCTGCTCAATCTTTTTGCCACTTTGCTCAAAAATTCGATTAGCCAAATTTTCGAACTGAGTTGTTAAACGTTGCTCACTTTGTTCTAGAATGGTTTGCCGTTGGTGAGCGGCATTCATCGTCTCTTCTAAACGTGTTTGCAATTCGCTAATTTTAATATTTTGGGCGATATTTTGTTGTTGGTATTGATTTAACTCTTGTTCCAACTGTGTTATTTGATTATTTAAAACCTGATTTTCTTGTTTTTTCTGATTCAGTTGTAAATCAAATAAGGCATGTAGATTATTAGCTCTAAATTGAGTTTTTAATAAAGCGATTAATAAAGCAATGGCGATAATAGCAATTATTATCGCTATCCATTCACTTAAGTCTAAACTTCCAAACATGATCAAGCCCTTGCAAAAGTGAATGAAATGACATCATCTAAATTCATGGCATCAAGTGCTAACATAATTAAGCGGTCAAGTCCTACGGCAACACCGGCACAATCAGGCAAACCTGCTTCCATAGCCGCAATTAACTCAATATCAATATTTTGTGGTGGTAAGTTTTGATTTGCCCGATCAATATTATTTTGTTCAAAACGCATCTTTTGTTCTTGTGGATTGGTTAACTCTTTAAATCCATTAGCTAGTTCTATCCCTTTATAATAAAACTCAAAACGGCTGGCGACTCGATGGTCTTCTGGACTGATCGCTGCTAATGCTGCTTGAGATGCTGGAAAATTATATACTGCAACGGGCTTTTCTTGACCAATATGAGGTTCGACGCCAAAACTAAATAAGCATTGTAATAAAGTGTCTCGATCAAAATCATCAGTATTAAGCTCGATATTAAGCTTTTTAATCGCATCAATTAGGCTTGCTTGATCAGCTTCCAATGGGTCAATATTTAGATGACGTTGAAATGCTTTTTGATAGGAGATACGCTCGGCTGGTTCGCAATCTAGAACGTTTTGTAATAGATCGTCTACCTCATTAATCATTTGCATCATATCAAATTGGATACGATACCACTCAAGCATAGTAAATTCAGGGTTATGATAGCGACTCACTTCTTCATGATTACGAAAACATTTACAGATTTGATAAATAGGGCCACTGCCAGCCGCTAATAAACGCTTCATATGATATTCAGGGCTGGTGATTAATGACATTTTCTGCCCTTGTTGTTCATTGGTTTCACCAGGTTTTAAAAATAAGGTATGAAATGAGCTAAGATGCACATCTGTTACTGCATATTGGCTTAAGGTTGGCGTCTCGACTTCTAATATACAGCGATCAGCGAAAAACTGTCTTACTTGAGATACAATTTTAGCGCGCTTAAGTAAATTATTAATTGATGCAGTAGGTTGCCAAGTCATAAAAAATATCCATGGATTTTGATTAATTACTAAAAGAAGACATAGGGCATTAAGCCCTATCTCTTATTGCTGGCGTTCATTTTGCCATAATGAGAACAAATTGTCGTATTTTTCTTGTTGATGCCAGATGTGACAATGAAGTGCAGAAAGAATAATAGGGTCTTCTAAAATTGCTAATTGTTGTTCTTTACTGATTTTTTCTAAATCCACTTGCTGATAGTGCTCAATCAGTTGTTGGCGCAATTGCTGATTTTTTGTATTAGGTAAATGACGAGAAGTCGATAATGCACAGGCTAATGCATTATAAATAGGATCGACAAGTGCCATAACAAAGCCATGTTCCATAAAAGCAGCTTCGGTTTGCGTTAAATAGTCACCAGTGAGTTTTACTGCACGTGAAGGGTGGGTTTCTTCAGGAGTTAAAAATAACCCTGCTTGTTTAGCTTTCATACCAATACTAGATAATCCAGAAACGCGAATTACCAGTGGTGAAATAGTTAATGGGATTAAAATTGCGATATACCAATAGGTAAATTGTGGATTTAACCAAATAATCACGCATAACCACACAATCCCTAATAATGATAAAGGCCAACAAAAATAGAATGATTCCCCCCAAGTTAAGGCATCATCACTTCGTGATGGTGACTTCCATTGAATTTTGCTACCAAGCCATGCTTTAACAACGAATTTGCTATGGAAGATCATACGGATTGGTGCAAGGATCATTGACCACACCATTTCAATAAGAATTGATAAGGTTAGTTTAAATATCCCGCCTACATCTTTTGCCCCTGTTCTGGCTATAATAATTCCGTAGCTAAATAATTTAGGTGCAAACAACAATACCATCGTAGTTGAAAGTAGTTGAATAGCTAATTGTTCATCCCACCTTGGCCAGGTTGGGTAAAATTGGTTGGGTTGGAAAAAATATTGTGGTTCAGAAATATTGAACACTAATAATAATAGTGTGGAGAAAATTAAAAATATCAACCACAATAATGATGAAATATAAGCCATACCACTGGTTAAAAACATAACTCGGTGGGTTAAAGTAATGCCACTTTTGAATATTAAGCGAAGATTGATCAGATTACCCATACACCAACGATTATCTCGTTTGAGATCTTCTATCATGTTTCCTGGTAACTCTTCATAACTACCATTCATATCATACGCAATCCATACGCCATAACCAGCTCGGCGCATTAAAGTTGCTTCAACCAGATCATGCGATAAGATATGAATCGGGCCTTTACGTTTTTGCAATGGTGATAAAATACAGTGTTCAATAAAGGGTTTGAGGCGAATCATAGCATTGTGACCCCAATATTGGGCTTCACTTAGTTGCCAGAAGTGAGTGCCAGAGCAAAAAATATCGCTATAAATCTGATTGGCAAATTGTTGAATACGGCCGTATAAGGTTGTCATTCTGACCGATTTTGGTGGTGATTGTAATATACCTGCTGTCGGATTCATTTCCATCATGGCAACCATTTTTAAGATACAATCGCCAGTCATAATACTATCAGCATCAAGAATCATCATGTACTCATATTGATGTCCCCAGCGACGACAAAAGTCATCAATATTACCGCTTTTACGTTTCACACGACGTTTACGATGACGATAGAAAATATTACAACCATTATCTGCTTTTTTAGCATTAAAATCAGCCCAAGCCTTTAATTCATTAACATACAAATCAGGATCGTTTGTGTCGCTAAGAATATAAAAATCACAACATTGAGCATGTCCCGTTTCAACCAGCGATTCATAGGTAGCTTCAAGTCCTGCGAATACTCGTGAAACATCTTCATTACAAATAGGCATGACTAATGCCGTACGATGTTTTGCGTCAATATGGGATGCAGGATCGTTAGGAATAGCAATGGTATAACGGTCTTTTTTTATCACCGCTAAAATAAGGCCCATGATACTGGTCCAAAAACCGATTGAAATCCAACAAAATAATATAGCAAAGAGACCAATAATAAAACCTTGTATGATATAAGGGATGATACTATAGATAGCCAGTTCCGGATTGATTTCCCAATTTGCCATAAAACTAATCTTTTGCCAGCTTTGATACGGCAAAAGTGATGATAAATAAGTCGTACCATAGTAAGTTTGCACGGCAATAAGCGCAAACATAATTAAACGACGAATAAGTGCGATAATATTTACACGTGGTTTTGATTTAGCTGTATAGTGTTCATCCCAAATTTGTGGTTGTACTGATACACGTTCAACTTTGGGATAACTAGGTTGTTGTTGTCTTGTTTCATTAAAATATTCAGTATTGCCGACTTGATTCAATCGATATTTTAAGAATTCGACATCATTGACAAGTGAGTTATTGTTTTCCGATTTCTGACGCCAAATTTCGGCGTCAGGTAGATTTTCGAAGTAATCTTTTTTCATATTATTGGCTGATTTTTATAATTATTGAGCAGGATATTGCCCGCTCCAAGTTTCGGACAATACTTCACCCGTTTGAGAAGCGAGCTGAACTCGCAAATCGGTTGCTTTTTTGTTATCTTCAACATTAAACCGTATAATAACACGCCAACCTTTAGTCACCGAATTGTATTGAGTGTCGCAACTAACAATTGATCCGTTATTAATACTTGAAATAACTTTAACAGGCTTTTTGTCTGATAACTGAGGACCAGTAAAATCAATAACATAAGCATTAGAACCATCAAGTTTACGAATTAAATTAGCTTGTTTGATATCACCTAGCGATAAACGTGTACTTTCAGCTCTAGCGACGTTAGCTGGATAGCGATTTTGTTCGTTTAGTGTGTAGTGTAATCGATATTTAAAAGTAAGTTGATCTCCACTTTTGTATTGTTTTTCCGGAACCCAGAAGGAAACAATATTATCATTGGTTTCATCTGCAGTTGGAATTTCGACAAGTTCAACTCGTCCTTTTTGCCAATCATTTAAGATTTCAACCCAAACACTTGGTCTTAGTTCGTAATGGTCATCTAAATCTTGATAATCATCAAAACCTTTATCTCGTTGGATTAGGCCAAAGCCTTTCGGATTTTCTAAACTATATGATGAAAACGATAAACGTTTTGGATTGTTTAAAGGGCGCCAAATCCACTCATTGTTATTGGCCAAAATAGATAACCCGTTTGAGTCATGCATTGCTGGACGATAATTAAGTAGTGGTGAAGGTTGATTTGGACCATATAAGAACATACTAGTTAATGGCGCAATACCTAATTTTTTAACTGAATCACGGAAAAATACTTTAGCTTCTACAGTGACTGTTGTATCAATACTTGGTACTAAAGTAATTTTATAAGCACCTGTCACACTTTGAGAGTCGAGTAATGCATAAATGACTAAATGCTTTTGGTTTGGGTCTGGACGTTCAATCCAATATTCTTTAAATCGAGGAAATTCCTCTCCTGACATTTCACCTGTATCGATGGCAAGCCCCCTTGCAGAAAGGCCATAACGTTGATCTTTACCAACGGCACGGAAGTAACTACCACCAAGCGCGGTAAATATTTCATCATCGGTTTTCGTTGGTTTATTAATTGGATAATGAACTTTAAAACCGGCAAAACCAAGATTTTTGGTGTTTAAATTATCTAAATTGAGTTTGCTCAAGTCAAAATAATCTGGATTGTATTTTATTTCATTAACTTGATTATTGACAATTTCGTTAATTTTAACCGGCGTGTCGAAATACATACCTTCATGATAAAACTCAAGTTTAAAACGACTCTTACGATCATTCCAATAAGCTTTATCATGTTTAAAAGAAATTTTTTGATAATCAGCAAATTGTAGTGAAGATAGCTCACTAGGAATATTTTTAGATGGTTGGACATAAGACTTTTTTGATAATTTTTCTGCTTTTGCCACTACATCATTAAAAGTAAAAGCCCATGAAGAAAAACTCAAACAAGATATCGATGCTATGCATAACATCTTACAAGTTAATGTTTTACTAAATCGACTAATAGGTAATAAATTGTACATAAAAAAGACTCACTTAAGTATTATCTAAAAATATTAATGTAATTGATAATATTGTCTTTAGGACTACTTAAACAATTTTCAAGATAATCGGTTTTCATTTCGTCAAGAATACTTGGATTTTCATCAATTAAAAAATGTGAGTAATTATCTTTGAGAATTTTAGTTTGTAATGCAGCCAAATCTTGTTCTGACATTCTAAATAATGGTTGATAGCGATTAGTTATATTTTCTGTATCTTTGCTGTAAACTGCTGCAACAAAATCTGCTGACCATTGACAGTAATTGTTTAGATTATTGTCGGTTGGATTAATTTTCTTTAACTCAATTTTATGTTCGGCTTGATTTTCTTCAATCACTTTTTTGAGTTGAATATCATATTTTAACTTATAAAATTCGTTAAGATAAAAATTTAACACACAGGAAGATTCGTTACTGTCATCTTTACAGTCTAAAATACCGTGTTTTTTTATATAACTGTCAAACTGTTTATCGCCAACTAATTGAAGTAATTGATTTTTGGCATTAGATACAAACGGATTATTTTGTTCTGTTTGTTCTTGTAATATTGCTAACGAATCGACTTCAATATTTTTGCCATTATTTTTTGTTTTAGACATATTGTTTTTTACACAGCCTGTGGCAAGAATAAAGACAATGGCACATGTAAGGATATTACTTATTTTCATATATCAAATTCCATGAACATATTCTTGAGTTGAAAATTCAGGTTGAGCAACTTAACACTTTCTAGTGAAGTCGTAACGCGAAATTATATACTCTTATTCTTTTAAAAACACTAGATGATTACATTAATTTAGTAAAAAACGCACTAAATATTCTTTTGCTGATTTTGTTTAATGTCGGCACATTTTTTTTATATCAACAGTAAATTGTGAATCATCGGTTAAAGCTGGCTTAAATTTTCCTTTTGCTTTTAAAAAAGCAATAAGCTGCTCGGCATTCATATCGGAGTTAGAACAGGTATGAAATCTAGCTTCGGTACCAAACTTTTCATTGATAGCATTAAGTAAAGATGATTCGGTATAATCGTTTCCATCCATCATCTGTAGTACTTCATGACCGTGAATTGATATCATTTCCCTCTCCTAGATTGTTTTTTATCTCGCGCTAATTATTATTTTTAAGCGGTGAAAGATAGCAGATATTTTTAATAAAAAAAAGAGGTTAAATATTAAAAATATCATTAATTGTATTTAGATTAACCCTGATTATTATCAGGGCTAAATAATTAGTGTGAAAAAGGTTAAATTGATAAGATAATCTTTATTTATTTTCATCGATTTTTACAATAATCGAGTTGCTTTCAGTTTTAACCTGTTGAAGCACAACTGATATTGTATCAGCTAGTTTAAGGACAAGCTCATCTTTAATTTTAATTGAACCCTCATCAAGATTTAAGGTTATTTCATCACGAACGTTATGAATCATGGAGAGAGGTAAAAATGCGAATGCCCCTATCTCGGTCAATCGGACTCGAGCACCACCTCGGTTAATATCAATTATTTCAGCATTAAAGCGTTTTCCTTGTTTATTTGTTAGGTATTGGCTATAAAGATTTTCGGCGATATCACGTTCAGCTAAACGTAATTTTTTTCGACGATCAGACATACTTTGTAGTTGTTCTGAAGTTGGCGCAATGAATGGTTGCTCTTTAAGCGAAGCTTTAAGTAAACGATGGTTTATCATATCACCATATTTGCGAATTGGTGATGTCCAGGTTGCATAAGCTGTAAATCCTAAGCCAAAGTGTGGTTCTGGTGTTAATGAAAAATCAGCTGGAGTTTGGAATTTTCTTAACCTTGCCGATAGGAAGTCATTATCATCAATTAATCGACGTAATTTGACATATCCTGCAAATGTCATTAGTGATTCTTTATCGAAATCAGTGATGCCATTATCGGCTAATATTTTTAAGATCTGTTCAATGTATTTGCTATCAAAACCTGAATGGGTATTAAACACCCCAGTGCCTACTTTTTCTTGCAAATACATAGTTAGAGCTAAATTGGCAATAATCATCACTTCTTCAACAATGTTATTACCAATACCACGTAATTCTTTAATGATGTTTTTTACCTGGCGATTATCATCTAGTACGAATCGATAATCATTATTGGCTTTAAATACTAACGCATTTTGTTGTCGCCAATTTATACGTGCTTTTGCTAGTTCTGATAGTAATTTAAGTTGTTTTTTTATCATGGCGTCATCGATATTTAAATCACTTCGACCTTCTAAGAAATCAGAAACATTGTTGTAAGCAAGTTTAGCTTTCGATTCAATCCATGCAGGAGTGAAACTAATATCATCATTAGCAAATTGACCATTTTTATCAATGTTAATTTTACAAACCATGGCTGGTCGTTTTTCATTGGCTTTTAATGAACATAGATTGTCCGCCAACTGTGTTGATAACATAGGAATATTAAAGTCTGGTAGATAAGTGGTGAAGTTTCGAATTTTAGCGATATTATCGACTTCACTATCTTGAGGAATATACGCGGTAGGGTCGGCGATGGCGATCATTAGCTGATAGTTACCAATTTCATCTTGAGAAATGGCAATGGCATCATCCATATCTTCGGTATTTTCATTATCAACCGTGAAAAATGGTACATCAGTTAACTCTTGACGATTTTCCTGTTCAGACTCTGATATTGTGAAAGCTTCCTCTTGAGGTGCTTTATCTTCTAAATCGTAACGCGCCAAAGTTTTGAGCCATAATTGATAAATTGAATCAGAACTAGCGATAAATTTGGTTACTTCAGCAGAAAAATGATTTTTATCTTTTTCTAATGGATGTGATTGCAATGTAGCAACAACCCAATCACCTTCTTTTAATTTTTGCGCAACTTGAGGATTAACTTTACAGCGTATGGCAAAATTTGTTGGCATATTTTCTGGATAAATCACCATAGCGCGATCTAAAAAGCCGATTTTACCAATAAATTTTTGTAAGCTACTTTCAATTAATGTTTCAGGTTCAAATGACTCTTTATCATTATTGCTGATGATAGTTCCCGATACTTTATCTCCATGGCAAAGCTGCTTCATTTTGGCAACCGGAATAAAATAATTGGTTTTATTATCAACATCTAAAAAACCAAATCCTTTTTCGTGCGCTCGGACGATACCTTCAACACGCGGTTTTTGTTCGTATAATTCTTGTTTAAGTTGGGCGAGTAATGGGTTATTTTGAAACATATGGCTTAATATTAATTGAAAAATTTAGACTAAATTCTATCATAGTTATGCTTTTAGGAGTTATTGAATTGTTCATCAATGACTGGCTATTGGAGTCAGTTGCAATAAATAGAGTTAAAACATGAAATTAAATTATAAATTACAAGGCAATAAACAACCGATTTTATTAATGCATGGGCTATTTGGTAGTTTAGATAACTTAAACATGCTAGCTAAAGACCTCGTTGCAAATTATCAAACTATACAAGTTGATTTACGTAATCATGGCCAATCGCCATGGTCAAATATCATGAACTATCAAGCTATGGCGGAAGATATCGTGGAACTCTGCCATGATTTGCAATTACAAAACTTAATCTTAATTGGTCATTCGATGGGGGGGAAAGTTGCTTTGCAACTAAGCCAATTGATTCCACAACAAATTGCTAAAATCTGTGTAATTGATATTGCGCCAGTTAAATATACTCAAACAATTAATACTCCGGTCATAAAAGCATTGGCACAATGCATTGTTCAACAATTAGTTGATAGAAAGCAAATCGCTGAAGTCATGAGACAACATGGCTTAAGTGAACCAACGATTTTATTTTTGCTCAAATCCTTTAAACATGAGCGTTGGCTATTTAATGCTGATGTAATTATTAATCAGTATGACAATATTTGTGATTGGCAAATTATTTCAGCTTGTGATATTCCTACTTTATTTATTCGTGGAGGAAATTCTAACTATATTACTGATAAGGATTATCCTGCTATTTTTAGCCAATTTCCTAATGCGCAAATTGAAACAGTAGCCGGTGCTGGCCATAATGTTCATGCGGAAAAAACAGAGCAAGTATTGCAACTTTTATATCCTTGGTTAGCTGACTGATCATAATTATTTCATTAATAAAAATTAATCAGAAGCACCATTGTTTAATTGATGGTTGCTGATTTTTATTTTTTTCATTTAAACTAAAGATTGCTAGATTAAATAAGCAATAATACTAAAAAATAAGATTGTTGTTTGGTAAATTCAATCACAACCAACATGCATAGCTATTTTTATCTAAAGGAGTGAAACTCATCACGCTAGAATTAGCGCAAACGGGATGGGATATTGCCGTAGCATGGAATGAAAAAATAGAAAATAAACAGCGTGATCTATTTTTAGCAATGAACATTAATCACATAGTAAACGTTGCTGTTTAATTGTTTTATAATTAGGAGGAATAACATTAATAAAAACTATCCGACAAGATGTACTATAAGGTTGGCTATAAACTTGATATTGCCAATTATTCGGTATTATTTGCGGTACAGTATGAGGATAACTATCAAGTAAAGCAAAGGCGATTTGCTCCGCTTTAAACTGTTTTTGGAAATAGTGGTGTTGACTAATAATTGCAGTTAAATAACCACTAAAACCTAGCATAATGATGGCAAACATTAAGCATGATATCATGACTTCAATTAAGCTAAATCCAGCTATGTTTTTTCTATTCACAATCAACTAACCTTTTTTCTGGACAATAATCTAGCCAATGTCCTTTTTCAATAATCAAGTGATTATCTGCAAAATGCGTTAACATATAAAGATAATAGTCATCAGCTTGGGCGCGTACTAAGGTATAGTTATCCACTTTTAATCGTGATTTTTTTATACATGCTGTTAAATGATATTGCGCATCAGATAAGCATTGCCACTCTTCGGTCGGAAGTTGCCAGGTCTGCTGAGTTGCCCAATTTAAACTAGAGCTCGCTAGGTTAAACTGGCGATAATATTGAATCTCAATTAAATAGTTTTTTTTTAATGAATTAACTATAGCTTGAAAACCAGTTAATAAAATGAGTCCGACTATGGTTAAAATAATTACCATTATTAGCGTGCTAAAGCCATCTATCTGTGTTGTTTTTTTATTAAAATGGATTTTCATTCTTGATAATGGTTACCGTTTGATAGATTATTTTTTTGTTTTTCTTTAATTGAGCAGCAATTTTTATTACAAAATAGTTATTTTGCTGTTTTATTGAAAATTGCGTTATTTTAATGTCATGTGGATCGAATATTTTCTCCCAATTTACACCCTCACAACTTATTGAACCAACTTTATATTCCAAATTATTTTTGTAGAAACGATAAGCAAAAATGTCTGATTTACTTGGCGCATTATGATCATAAATCCAATCATTGCGAATCTCACTATCATAACGAAAAATATAACAATTGTTTGAAGTATTGATTTCAATTGGATGTTGTTTCATTTTTTCGGGGCTATTGGCAATAAAACCAGCACGTTTTAGATCTTTGGTTATACTAACTAACCCTTGATGGATATTCTTTTCTAAATGAATATGTAGATTTTTCTCCAGTAATATAGTTTGTAATTTACTATAGAATGAGGTGATACCAATAAAAATTAGACTAGAAAAAGCTATACTCAACAATATTTCAAATAATGAAAATCCATTTTGTTTTAACATCTAGGTAGTCCTGGTAAATAACTATTCTTTTTACAAAATCGAATTCGTCCACGATATGAAATGATAATTTGCGTGGTACCAATGGCGTTGTGTAATTCGATTGTACCTGTTTGCGCCATATTTTTCCGGCCCCAAAAGGAGATAGCTTTTTTATCAGTTAAATCACTTAATTCAACGGAATTGTTAGGCTTCATAAAATAGGTGGTGCCTTCTTGGCAAGTGGCTGGTTTTTCCCCTTTGCTGATACTTAAACACCAAGGCTGAAAAAAATAATATACGTGATAGTTTTCGTTAGTATTGTAAGCTCTGGCTTGAGCCTCTTCTAAAAAATAGGCTAGCTGTTTTGTGGTGGTTGCTAGTTCATTACGCAGTTGTAACTCTTGCCAATGTTGTACACCAATTGCGGCCAAAATAGCACTAATACTGATAACAAATAAAAGCTCTAATAAAGAAAATCCGCTGTTTTGCATTATTTTTTTATTAAGAAATTTAACGAGAATTAAACTTTATATCTAAATAAAATCACGCTATTAACTTTTACTAAGATTTTGTGAAAGGCATTCCAAATAATTAACTTTTTTTGAGAGATCTTAATGATACGATAAACCACTTAAAAATAGTGGCATATTATATTATACTGTTAGGCCAATTAAATTTGCTAACGGACTTAAAGTTAAAGGAAACAAGAAATGCAACAATTACAAACTATTATTGAGGCAGCATTTGAACGTCGTGCTGAAATTACTCCTTCAAATGTTGATACAGTGACGCGTGATGCGATCAACCAATGTATCGCTTTATTAGACAGCGGTAAAATGCGTGTCGCAGAAAAGATTAATGGCGATTGGGTAACTCATCAATGGTTAAAAAAAGCAGTGTTGCTTTCATTCCGTATTAATGAAAATCAACTTATTGATGGTGGCGCAACTAATTACTATGACAAAGTACCGTTGAAATTTGCTGAGTATGATGAAGCGCGTTTCCAACAAGAAGGTTTCCGTGTAGTTCCATCAGCAATTGCACGTAAAGGTGCTTATGTAGCTCGTAATACAGTATTAATGCCTTCATATGTCAACATCGGTGCTTATGTTGATGAGGGGACTATGGTTGATACATGGGTAACCGTTGGTTCATGTGCGCAAATTGGTAAAAATGTTCACTTATCAGGTGGTGTTGGAATCGGTGGCGTATTAGAGCCGTTACAAGCAAACCCAACTATTATTGAAGATAACTGTTTTATCGGCGCTCGTAGTGAAATTGTTGAAGGTGTGATTGTCGAAGAGGGCAGCGTTATCTCAATGGGTGTATTTATTGGTCAAAGTACTAAAATTTATGATCGTGCAACTGGTGAAGTTCACTATGGTCGCGTACCGGCTGGTTCTGTGGTGGTATCAGGTAACTTACCAACTAAAGATGGTAAATACAGCCTTTATTGTGCAGTAATCGTTAAAAAAGTAGATGCTAAAACGTTAGGTAAAGTCGGTATTAACGAATTACTTCGTACTATTGATTAATTTTATTAATCTATCTATTAAAGCTACCGTAAATGTTACGGTAGCAATAAAATGAGTTGTTTAAAGTAAGTTATATTTTATAACGATTAGAAGAGGAAAATTTATGCCTTCTTTTGATATTGTGTCAGAAATTCAAATGCCAGAAGTCAAAAATGGGGTCGACAATGCGACTCGTGAATTGGCAACACGTTGGGATTTCAAAAATGTCGAAGCATCATTTGAGCTTAATGAGAAAAATGAAACTATCAAAGCGACGAGCCAATCAGATTTCCAAGTACAACAGTTACTGGATATTTTACGTGATAAGTTAGCTAAGCGTGGTATTGATGGTGGTGCGCTAGAAATTCCAGAAGAGATGGAACATAGTGGTAAGTTTTATAGTATTACAGTTAAGCTTAAACAAGGTATCGATAAAGAATTAGCTAAAAAAATAGTTAAATTAATCAAAGATAGTAAAATTAAAGTCCAAGCGCAAGTACAAGGTGACCAAGTTCGCGTTACTGGAAAATCACGTGATGATTTACAAGCAACTATGGCACTAGTTAAAAATGGTGAGTTAGGTCAACCATTTCAATTTACTAATTTCCGCGACTAATCAATCATTCCAATCTTTATTATTGCCGACATTATTTTTGACAACATTTGGATAAAATTTTTCGGCAATATGTTTTTGCTTATCCACAGAATCAACTTTTAAAAATATTGAGGAAAGCACTTTTTTGCGGCTAAATTTTTAATAATATGTGCTTTTATTTTTATTTTTGGTGAGGCATTATTTCAAATAACGAGATTTTTTTAACTAAATACGTTATTCTATCACCTTGTCTATCCTCTTATATTATAACAATACTTATTATGCTGAAAAAATTAGTTTTCTTTTTTGTTTTTTTTATTTTTTCATGTCCTTTATTTGCACAAAATCCCAATGATGAAGATAAGAAAGTATTTATTGATAACTTATTATCAAAAATGACTATTAAAGAAAAAGTGGGACAATTGCGGTTAATCAGTGTCGGCGGAGATCTAACCTTAGACAAAGTACTTGATCAAATCGAAGCGGGTGAAATCGGTGGCATTTTTAATACTGTTGTGGAACCCGATCTATCCAGAATGCAGGAAAGAGCTTTAAGATCACCAAACCAAATTCCGGTTTATTTTGGTTTTGATATTGTCCATGGCCATCGTACAGTATTTCCAATTAATTTAGGTTTAGCAGCAACTTGGGATCGTAATGCCTTCGCTAAAGTGGCTGAGGTATCAGCTGATGAAGCAACGTCTGATGGACTTAACGTTACTTGGGCGCCAATGGTGGATATTACCCGTGATCCTAGATGGGGACGAGTTTCGGAAGGATTTGGAGAAGATCCTTATTTAGCTTCAGAAGCTGGGCGAATTTTTGTTGAAAAAATGCAAAAACAATCCTTAGCTGATAAAAAATCATTAGTCACAACAGTTAAACATTTCGCACTTTATGGGGCGGTTGAAGCTGGGCGTGAATATAACAGCACCGATATGAGTGAACGCAAAATGTTCCAAGAATATCTTGTGCCTTATAAAGCGGCTATTGATGCCGGCAGCCGAGCGGTTATGGTTGCTCTTGTTAGTGTAAATGGTATTCCTGCTACAGCTAATCATTGGTTATTAACTGATGTATTACGTAACCAATGGCATTTTGATGGAGTGGTTGTTAGTGACCATGGCGCTATCCGTGAATTAATTAATCACGGCGTTGCAACTGATGCAAAAGATGCAGTACGCATTGCCATCAAAGCGGGTATTGATGTGAGTATGAATGATGAATACTTTTTACAGTTTTTACCTGAATTGGTTGATGAAGGTGCTATCTCAGAAGATCTGATTAATCAAGCTTGTCGCCATGTGTTAGAGCTTAAATATGATATGGGGTTGTTTAAAAATCCCCATCGAAATTTAGATCCTAATTTTGATATTGAGACTATGTTTGCTAACGATCGCCTACATCGTACTGAAGCCAGAGATGTAGCTCGTCGTAGTATTGTATTGTTAAAAAATAAAAATAATTTATTACCGTTAGACAAAAATAAAAAAATAGCTGTCATTGGACCATTG
The DNA here is from genome assembly GCF_016100545.1 of Gilliamella sp. W8128. NCBI lineage: Bacteria > Pseudomonadati > Pseudomonadota > Gammaproteobacteria > Orbales > Orbaceae > Gilliamella > Gilliamella sp. W8128. The sequence continues at coordinate 196,898 of NZ_JACFSE010000005.1, read as the reverse complement.
GCTGATTCAAAACGAGATATTTTAGGTAGCTGGTCAGGTGCTGGGCGTGCTAATTTAGCGGTAACACCGTTGCAAGGCATTAAAAATGCCATCGCAAATCCCAAATTAGTGAGTTACGCATGGGGTGCGAATCTTTCGGATGATCCTAACCTTGATAAATTTTTAAATTTATATGGTGAGAGCAGCAAATTTGATAAACGACCAGCTAATAAGATGATAGCCGAAGCTGTTGCTCAAGCTAAAAAATCAGATGTTGTTGTAGTTTTTGTTGGCGAAGCACAAGGCATGGCACATGAATCATCAAGCCGAACCGATCTTAATCTTCAAGCTAGTCAAAAACGATTAATTAAAGCATTAAAAGCTACTGGTAAACCACTGATCATTGCTTTAATGAATGGCCGTCCACTTACTGTGAAAGAAGAATATCAGCAAGCTGATGCTATGCTTGAAACGTGGTTTTTAGGTACTGAAGGGGGGAATGCTGTGGCTGATGTGCTGTTTGGAGACTATAATCCATCAGCTAAATTACCGATGTCTTTCCCTGATAATGTTGGCCAAATTCCTGTTTATTATAGCCATTTAAAAACAGGTCGACCACATGGTACGGTTAATATGGGTAAATACACAACATCTTATTTTGATAGCCCTAATGAGCCTTTATTTCCATTTGGTTTTGGCTTAAGTTATACTGATTTTACTATTGATTTTTCATTATCAAAAACTGAAATGTCACCAAATGGAGAAATTGAAGTTATTGCTAATGTGGAAAATACTGGTGAAAGAGAAGGTTCACAAGTGGTGCAGTTCTATTTGCAAGATGTGACAGCATCAGTAAGCCGACCGGTAAAAGAATTAATTGGTTTTGAATCTATTACTCTTAAACCGCATGAAAAAGGTCAAGTGAAATTTGTTATCAAATATGACATGTTAAAATTCTGGAATGATAAAATGCAATATGTTGCAGAACCTGGTAAATTTAATGTGTTTGTAGGCGCTGATTCTACAACTAAAGATAAGCAAACATTTACTTTACTTGATAATTAAAGTTAGCATTCTCCGTCGACTTCGGTCGGCGGTTTTGTGCCGTGGTTCTTGTTATGTTTGAGTTTGATCTTGTACTACAGCTTTTGCAACAGATGTGCGTATATTTGGTTATAGCTTATTTGTTGAGTAAAACCCCGATTGTCATTCCTTTAATGCAAGTCACTATCCATTTACCTCATAAATTAGTCTGTTATTTTATTTTTTCATTATTTTGCATTATGGGTAGCTATTTTGGTTTACATATTGAAGATACTATTGCCAATACTCGTGCTATTGGAGCTATTTTAGGCGGGTTGCTTGGTGGTCCGGTAGTAGGGCTTTTAGTTGGTTTAACTGGCGGTATTCATCGTTATACATTAGGTGGTATTACGGCTGAAAGTTGTATGTTATCGACTATCTTGACTGGTTTAATTAGTGGATTACTTCATTATACTTTAATGAAAAAAGGCCGAATTGATTTAGTTTATAATCCCTTTTTAGTTGGGGTATTAGGTGTTCTGGTTGAATCATTAGAAATGATTCAAGTACTATTAATATCGAGACCTTTTGATGTTGTTTTACATGCAGTGCGAAGCATTGCTGCACCAATGATTGTGGCCAATAGTATTGGAGCGGCAATGTTTATGCGAATTTTACTAGATAGACGGGCGATTTTCGAACGCTATACATCGGCTTTTTCGGCCAAAGCTCTTAAAATCGCAGTGAGTACTGAAGGTCTATTGCGTGAAGGTTTCAATCAAGAAAATAGTACCAAAGTGGCAGAAATTATTTATCAACAATTAGATCTTGGTGCTGTAGCCATAACAGATCGAGAAAAAATTCTCGCTTTTATTGGTGTTGGTGATGATCATCACTTACCGGGTACTCGAATTACTTCAAATGTTACTTTAGAAGCGATTGAGCAAAATGATATTAAATATCTTGACGGTACACATCAACCTTATCAATGTTCAATCAATAAAAATTGTCGTTTAGGGGCAACTCTGGTTATTCCTCTTCGTGGTGAAAATAATAATGTAGTTGGCACCATTAAACTTTATGAAGCTAAAAATACATTATTTAGCTCAATAAATAGAACTTTAGGTGAAGGTATTGCTAGCTTATTATCTGCGCAAATATTGGCCGGGCAAAATGAGTACTACAAACAGTTATTGTCTAAAACTGAGATTAAACTATTACATGCCCAAGTAAATCCTCACTTCTTATTTAATGCCTTAAATACTTTACTGGCTATTATTAGGCGTGATAAAGAACAAGCATCGCAATTAGTGCAAAACTTATCAACTTTTTTCCGTAAAAACTTAAAACGTACTGATGAAATAGTAACGTTAAAAGATGAAATAGAGCATGTAAATGCTTACCTACAGATCGAAAAAATGCGTTTTATGGAGCAATTAAGTATAAATTTTGATATTCCTGAACAACTCGAATATGCGCAATTACCAGCATTTTCATTACAACCAATTGTTGAAAATGCCATTAAACATGGTACATCACAATTAATTAGTCAAGGAGAAGTAACGATTAGAGCCTATGCAAATGACCAGACTTTAATTTTAGAGGTTATTGATAATGCAGGTAATTATCGAGAAAATAAAAAAGATAATAAAGGACTTGGTCTTAATTTAGTGGATAAACGAATTAAGATCCGCTATGGTGAAAACTATGGTATAAAGATAATCTGTAAACCAGACGAATATACAAATGTAATGTTATCTTTGCCTTTGCTAGAGGATGTCGTAGTTTAATGTTAAATGTGATTATTGTTGATGATGAATTACTTGCTCGCGAAAATTTACGTTGTTTGCTAGAAAACGATAGCCAAATTAATATTGTCGCAGAATGTAATAATGCCATGGATGCTATACGTGAAATTCATCGATTAGCACCTGATGTCGTTTTTCTTGATATTCAAATGCCAAAAATAAATGGTCTTGAAATGTTATCAATGCTTGATCCACAAACTATGCCTCATATTGTTTTTTTAACTGCTTATAGCGAGTTTGCTGTAAAAGCTTTTGAAGAACAAGCTTTTGATTATCTATTAAAACCTATTGAACAAGATAGGCTAAATAAAACATTAAGCCGTTTGCATAAAAAATGTCCTGTAGCTGATATAAATCAATTATCAGGTATTGATCAACAGTTAAAATATATACCTTGTATTGGCCATAATCGAATCTATTTGCTATCTAATGATGATGTTTTTTATATTTCATCTAAAGTTTGTGGTATTTATGTTTTTAATCAAAATAATAATGAATATTTTACTGAACTGACACTAAAAACCTTAGAAGATAAAACCTCGCTTATTCGTTGCCATAGACAATATTTAGTTAATTTAAAAAAATTAAAAGAAATTCGCTTTAATGAAGCGGGTAGCGTTGATATTATTTTAAATAATGATGTTGCTGTACCTGTGAGTCGTCGATATTTAAAATCACTTAAAGAGATATTAGGACTATAATCATTTATCCGGGTTTATTTCATCGATTGAGATACCGCTTAACAACCATTTTTAACCACTCATATAGTCGTTTTAACCTGTAACTAAATTTCCTATACCATTCAATTAACTAAAAAATTACTATACCCTTGAGCATAAAGTAAGCTTTATCTCATGATTCAATACAACCAAATTCAAAAACAATTTGCAGTTAATATCCATCAATTTCATCAATCTTTGTAACTAAATAACAAGATTAAAAAGATTGTAAGGTGATATTAATTTTAAAGCGATAAAGAGAATTATTATGAATAATAGAATACTTAAGCATATACCTTGGATCATTTTGGCCATCGTTGGTGCTTGCTGTTTAGCAGTCATAGCACTACGCCGAGGTGAACACATTAGTGCATTGTGGATTATTGCCGCTGCGGTGTCTGTCTATCTAGTTGCTTATCGATATTATAGTTTGTATATCGCCAATAAAGTAATGCAGTTAGATCCAACACGGGCGACGCCAGCTGTGATTAACAATGATGGTTTAAATTTTGTGCCAACCAATAAATATGTCTTATTTGGACACCATTTTGCGGCAATAGCCGGTGCTGGACCACTTGTAGGCCCTGTACTTGCTGCACAAGTAGGTTATTTACCGGGTACTCTATGGTTATTGGCTGGTGTGGTATTTGCTGGTGCAGTACAAGACTTTATGGTGCTATTTTTATCATCACGCCGTAATGGTTCATCTTTAGGTGAAATGATAAAAGAAGAGATGGGACCAATTCCTGGAACAATTGCCTTATTTGGTTGTTTCTTAATCATGTTAATTATTTTAGCCGTATTAGCATTGATTGTTGTTAAAGCATTAGCTGAAAGCCCGTGGGGTGTATTTACTGTTTGTTCTACAGTGCCAATCGCCCTATTTATGGGTATTTATATGCGATACCTCAGACCAGGCCGTGTTTTAGAAGTTTCAATAATTGGTATTGTATTACTCATCTTATCTATCTGGTTTGGTGGTGTAATTGCTCATGACCCATATTGGGGACCAGCATTAACTTTCAAAGCAACCACGATTACTTTTACTTTAGTTGGTTATGCCTTAGTTTCTGCGATGTTGCCTGTATGGTTAATTTTAGCACCGCGTGATTATCTCGCCACTTTCTTAAAAATTGGTGTAATTGTTGGTTTAGCTATTGGTATTGTTATTTTAAATCCTGATTTAAAAATGCCAGATGTAACTAAATATGTGGATGGCACAGGCCCTGTTTGGAAAGGTTCTTTATTCCCATTCTTATTTATTACTATTGCTTGTGGCGCCGTTTCTGGTTTCCACGCCTTAATTTCATCAGGTACAACACCAAAATTACTTGCTAATGAAACGGATGCTCGTTTTATCGGCTATGGTGCTATGTTAATGGAGTCTTTCGTGGCTATTATGGCTTTAGTGGCTGCATCAATTATTGAGCCAGGTTTATATTTTGCTATGAATACTCCACCAGCTGCGTTAGGAATAACTATGCCTGATTTACATAAATTAGGTACTGGCGATGCGGCGATGATAATGTCTCAACTACAAGATGTGACAGCACATGCGGCGGCTACAGTTAGTTCGTGGGGATTTGTGATTTCACCTGAGCAAATTTTACAAACAGCCAAAGATATTGGCGAACCATCAGTATTAAATCGTGCCGGTGGTGCACCAACTTTAGCCGTAGGTATTGCGCATGTGTTCCATCAAATTCTTCCAGGCGCAAATATGGGCTTCTGGTATCACTTCGGTATCTTATTTGAAGCACTATTTATTCTAACAGCGCTTGATGCAGGAACTCGTTCTGGACGTTTCATGTTACAAGACTTATTAGGTAACTTTATACCATTCTTGAAAAAAACCGATTCACTTATTGCGGGCTTTATTGGTACTTTAGGATGTGTTGGTTTATGGGGATATCTACTTTACCAAGGTGTGGTTGATCCATTAGGCGGTGTTAAGAGCTTATGGCCATTATTTGGTATTTCAAACCAAATGTTAGCAGCCGTAGCATTAGTATTAGCAACTGTGGTATTAATTAAAATGAAACGAGCTCAATTTGTTTGGGTGACTATTATTCCTGCCGTTTGGTTATTGATTTGTACTACTTGGGCATTGGCACTTAAACTATTTAGTAATGATCCTAATTTAGAAGGATTCTTCTATTTAGCAAATGAGTATAATCGTCGTATTGCCGAAGGCAGCGAATTAACTGCACAACAAATTGATAATATGCATCATATTGTCATTAATAACTACACTAACGCCGGTTTAAGTATCTTGTTCTTAGTGGTTGTGTATAGCATTATCTTCTTTGGTATTAAAACTGCACTTAAAGTGCGTAATAATAAACAAAGAACTGATAAAGAAACCGCTTATGTGCCTATTCCTGAAGGTGGTGTTAAAACTACGATGTCACATTAATTAACAGTAAACAGAATGTTAAATTAAAGTAACATTCTGTCTATTTATGGAAATAACTTTCATACTCCTTATTTTGCCTAACAATAGTCACTATCGTTAGGCATTTTTTATCACTGATTAAGCATCTTGTTTTTTATAAAAACGCTTTAATTGAAAAAATAATAATTTAGAATAATAGACTGTTTTTATAAAAACGATTTAAATTAATTAGGATGTTAATTTTACATAATAGTGATAGGAGATAAGGATGTTGGTAAGCAAAAAAAGTGCTTTGTTAAGCGGTTTATTCATATTAGGTTGTGTATTTCAGGTTAATGCAAAAGAAGTTGGTGTTTCTATTTTAGCAACGTCAGATGTGCATGGGCGAATGTTGCCATGGGATTATGGTACTGACAAAGCAGACTCTTCAGGCTCTTATGCGCAGATATCTTCGTTTTTAAAGGAGTACCGTTCACTACATGAAAATGTCATAGTGGTTGATGCTGGTGATATTATTCAAGATAATCAAATTGAACGATTTTATAATGTGCAAAATCATCCGGCTATTGCGGCATTAAATGCCATGCATTATGACATTATGGTACTTGGCAATCATGAATTTAATTTTGGTATGCCGATAGTCGATAAAGTAATTTCTGAATTTAAAGGCCAATCTTTAGCAGCTAATATTTATTATAAAGATTCCGGTAAACCTTATTTACCCGCCACAACCATTATTGAGAAAGGAGGTATTAAAATTGGCTTTATTGGTGCAACTACACCTTTTGTTCCAGAATACGAGAATAAAACTGGCTATGTAAATCAAATGGAATTTACCATGCCAATACCGGAAATAAAAAAACAAATTGCTAATCTCAAACAACAATCAGTTGATGCTATTGTTTTAGTTACCCATATGGGATTAGATAATGAAAACAATAAACCTGGTACAGGTGTTGCCGATGTTGCTAATCAATTACCCGAACTTGACATAATTATTGCCGGACATAATCATCAAAATATTAGTGAAAAAGTCATTAATAATGTTGTTATTACTGAACCTCATCGCTATGGAACAGTAGTATCGGTGGTTGATCTTAAATTTGATATTGATGGCAATAAAAAAACGTTAAAAGCGAAAAAATCGCAAACATTACCAGTAAAAACTTATCCAGCTGATCCTGAAATCGAAAAAATTTATTCGCCTTATCATCAACAATTAAGAGAGATTTCTAATCAAGTTATTGGTGAAACAGATCAAGATCTTGTACCACAAGAGATAATACATGGTATACCAGCGGTTTACTTGCAAGAAAGTGGTTTAACTAATTTACTTAATTCTGTACAACTGTATTACAGTGGCGCCGATGTGACTGCTGTTTTAGTCGATAATAAAAAAGCGATATTAAATAAAGGGCCAATCGCTCGCAAAGATATTGCTAACAATTATCAATATACTGCTGGTGAAACCTCTATTTTTGAAGTTACCGGAAAGGATCTTAAAGATTATATGGAATGGTCAGCGGCATATTTTGCTCAAGTACAACCAACGGATAAAAATTATCAATATGATTCAGTGCGAGGCGCATCTAAATATATGACTTATGATATGTTTGGTGGCGTTAAATATATTATTGATTTAAGTGAACCAGTAGGGCATCGAATTAAAAATCTAACACTTTTAAATGGTAAAGTTATTACTGATGATATGAAACTCAAACTAGGTATGAATGCTTATCGTTATGAAATGTTGGTGAAAAAAGGTGGTCCATTAGAAGGGCGCCGAGTCGAGCCAATTTGGAATTCTCGTACCGCTTTAGGTGATGAAGAAGGCACCATTCGTAATATGACCATTAAATATATTACTGATGTGAAGAAAGGTAAGATTACCGATGAATCAAATAATAATTGGCAAGTTATTGGTATTGATCCTAAACAATCGAATTAGTGTTAGCATTCTTATTGGCTTATGTTTACACTAGTTTTTAGTAAAATGATAATTACTGTTATAAGCTCTTTAAATTCTATATTGGAGCTGGATTAACGGTAATTATCTTATTGTGATAATTACCAATATTTTTTACTGTAAAGGATATTTAGTAATCGATTTATCTAATTGATTATGTTTTATGATAAACAAAAAAATACGAGCCATTGACTCGTATTTAATTATTGATTTATTTATTGAGTGCCTTTACTTTCAGTATTATGCCCTCAACTGCAACAACTTCAACTGGATGACCTACTTCTAGATCTTGATTACATTTCGCTGACCATGTGCCGTCTTTTATTTTTACTCGTCCAGAACCATTAGTAATGGCATCAGTAACGATTGTCCTAATACCAATTAGTTCTTGTTGTGGTTGATTGATTTCAACTTTATTAGATTTGTTGTTATCGCGTCTTTTTAACCATACCCACCAAAGATAAGCAGATATTAACGTAAAAATAGCAAACAAAATCCATAAAACAGACCAAGACAGCGGTAAAACCCAAGCAATTAAACCAACGATAATGGCAGCAATCCCACTCCAAAGTGCATATCCACCGGTTCCTAATAACTCAGCAATCAGCAAAATACCACCTAAAGCAATAAATATCCAGTGAGGAGAATTATAAATAACCATTAAAAAATCTGTCATTGGTTGTTACCTATTATTAATTGAATTATATTTCCTATCATATTCCTAACCAATTTATTATCAGTTAGGGAATATGATTTACTTAAATTTAATTTAGTACAGCCTATTTAGTATTTTTGATTAATTCAGCAATACCACCAATGCTACCCATTAAGCTAGATGCATCAAGTGGCATCATTACCACTTTGCTGTTATCTGAAGCTCCAATTTGTTGTAACGCTTCAGTATATTTTTGCGCAACAAAGTAGTTGATGGCATTAATATTACCAGCTGCAATAGCGTCCGAAACCATTTGTGTTGCTTTAGCTTCCGCTTCGGCTGCACGTTCGCGTGCTTCAGCTTGTAAAAATGCTGCTTGTTTTTCACCTTCAGCTTTTAAAATTTCTGACTGTTTTTCACCTTCAGATCGTAAAATAGCCGCTTGACGAACACCTTCTGCTTCAAGAATTTCTGCACGTTTATTACGTTCAGCTTTCATCTGCGCATTCATGGCTGCAATTAGTTCTGCCGGTGGACGAACATCACGAATTTCAATACGGGTAATTTTTATTCCCCATGGGCTAGTTGCATCATCGACAATACTAAGTAGTTTTGAGTTAATATGGTCACGTTGTGATAACATCTCATCAAGCTCCATACTACCAAGTACAGTACGGATATTCGTCATCATTAAATTAATCACTGCACGTTCAAGTTGATTAACTTGATAAGCGGCTCTTGCTGCTTCTTGTACTTGAATAAAGCAAACAGCGTCAATTTGCACATTTGCATTATCTTTAGAAATAACTTCTTGTGATGGAATATCAAGCACTTGTTCCATCATATTAATTTTACGGCCTACACCATCCATAAAAGGAATAATAATATTTAAACCCGGTTCTAAGGTATGAGTATATTTACCGAAACGCTCGATAGTATATTGGTATCCTTGTGGAACAATAGTGATAGCTTTAAAAACTGTTACAACTGCAAGTAAAACGATTACTGCAATAAGAATAAAAAAGATTGGCATAGATCAAAATCTCTAATTTTTATTAATAATTTATCGGAGTTGCTCATTTTAAAGACTAAAATCTTGTTTGGCTAGTTTTAATTCGTTTATTAAAAAATAGAAAACTGTTTACTGTGTAAAGACATTCTGATTGGTACAGGTAGACTTAATTTAAATGTACACAAAATATTCACTTGACAACACACCAATGAACTAGTTTAATAGTACAAAATCTTTTTTAGCAGATACAATAATGATAAATCAGCAATCCATATTAACTCATTGTCAACAAACTACCGTTTTGGGTTGGTGGCGCATCACTTTTTGCGGGTGATGTGATGATGTCCTATTTTCATAATACCCGCTCAGTGCGGGTTTTTTAGTTTTGCAAAGATAAAAATAATTTTATAAAAGAGAGTCAACAATGAATAAGCCTACATTAACACAGATAATTAAAACCATTGGTTATTATCAGGATCCGACTCAGGTATTTTATCAACTTTGTGATAACAAACCGGCAACATTGTTACTGGAATCAGCCGAAATTGATAACAAGCAAGGTATTAAAAGTGTAATGATAGTTGATAGCGCTTTGACTATTTCTGCACTCAATAACCAAGTCACTTTTCAAGCTTTAACCAGTAACGGACAAAAATTATTACCTTTATTACAACAAGCTTTTCCTGATAACGTCGCTAAAACACAATTAGATGAAAATAATCTTAAATTAGTTTTTCCGGCTATTGATAATTTGCAAGATGAAGATTCTCGCTTAAAGTCATTATCAATTTTTGATGCACTAAGAACATTATTAAACATCGTTAATATCCCACAACAAGCGAGTTCTGATGCAGTGTTTGTCGGTGGTTTATTTGCTTATGATCTTGTTGCTGGCTTTGAGGATTTACCTCTGTTACCAACCGAACAACGTTGCCAAGACTTTCGCTTTTATTTAGCTGAAACATTACTGGAAATTAATCATAAAGATCGTGTTTCATTGTTAAAAGCTACGGCATTTACTTCTTGTCCTGATGAGACAAAACGCTTGAATCAACGCTTAATTGAGTTGCACAGTAAACTTAATCAACCGATGAAAGCGATTAAGACTCAATCTTTAGCAGAAATAAATGTTTCATGTAATAAGAGTGATGATGATTTCAATACCATAGTTAAAAAAATGCAGGATGCTATCCAACAAGGTGAAATTTTCCAAGCCGTTCCTTCAAGACGTTTTTCATTACCATGCCCTGAACCATTATCTGCTTACCAAGTGTTAAAAAATACCAATCCAAGTCCATATATGTTTTATATGCAAGATAGCGATTTTGTTCTGTTTGGTGCATCACCGGAAAGTGCCCTTAAATATAACAAGACCAATAATCAAGTTGAAATTTACCCTATTGCTGGTACTCGACCTCGTGGTTTAACCGCAAGTGGTGAGATTGATTATGATTTGGATAGCCGACTAGAACTTGAAATGCGCACTGATAAAAAAGAGTTGGCTGAACACTTAATGCTGGTTGATTTAGCCCGTAATGATTTAGCTCGTATTTGCCAGCCGGGCACTCGTTATACTAAAGAGTTATTAAAAGTTGACCGTTATTCGTGTGTTATGCACCTTGTTTCAAGAATAGTTGGCCAGTTACGGACTGATCTTGATGCACTACATGCTTATCAAGCAACAATGAATATGGGAACACTAACTGGTGCACCCAAAGTAAGAGCAATGCAACTAATTGCTGAATCGGAAAAAATAAAACGTGGTAGTTATGGTGGAGCAGTGGGGTATTTAACCGCTAGTGGTGATTTGGATACCTGTATTGTTATCCGTAGTGCTTATGTTGAAGATGGCATTGCCACGGTGCAAGCAGGTGGTGGGGTAGTTTTAGACTCAGAACCACAATCAGAATCGGACGAATCACGTAACAAAGCTCGTGCTGTTGTTCGCGCGATTATGGCAGCGCATAATGTAGAAGGTGTATTCTAATGGCTAATATCTTATTTATTGATAATGTTGATTCGTTTACTTATAACTTGGTTGATCAGTTACGTCATAATCAACATAACGTGACAATTTATCGCAACACTATTCCTGCCGATGTGATTATTGAAAAATTATCACAAATGCAAAATCCTATTTTAATGTTATCACCAGGGCCGGGAGCGCCAAGTGAAGCAGGTTCAATGCCGGAACTACTCAAACGTTTAAAAGGAAAATTACCGATCATTGGTATCTGTCTTGGACATCAAGCCATAGTAGAATCTTATGGCGGTATGATTGTGCCCGCTGGTGATATCTTGCATGGTAAAGCCTCATTAATTGAACATGATGAGCAAGCGATGTTTAAAGGTTTACCCAATCCATTACCAGTAGCGCGCTATCACTCATTAAAAGGTGAAAATATTCCAAAAACACTAACCGTTAATGCCATGTGTAATAATATCGTTATGGCGGTACGTAATGATGAAGATCGGGTTTGTGGTTTTCAATTTCATCCTGAATCGATTTTAACCATTCAAGGGGTAAAATTATTAGAGCAAACCATTGAATGGGCACTTAATCCAGTCCAAAAACAACCACAGGCAAGACAAGAGGCAATTGTCGATAAGCAAGAATACAATATTCAACCGATTTTAAATAAATTGTACTTAGGACAAGTATTGTCACAAGAAGAAAGCAAAATACTATTTAACTTAATTATTCAAGGTAAGATTGAACCAACAGTTTTGGCAACTGCGATTATAAGTATGAAAGTACGAGGTGAAAAACCGGATGAAATTGCTGGTGCTGCGCAAGCCTTACTTGAAAATGCTGATGCTTTTGAAGCTCCTGATTATGATTTTACCGATATTGTTGGTACCGGTGGTGATGGCACTAATAGTATTAATATATCAACAGCTAGTGCTTTTGTTACTGCAGCCTTAGGGTATAAAGTTGCTAAACATGGTAATCGAGGGGTATCAAGTAAATCAGGATCTTCCGATGTACTATCTGCTTTAGGTATCAAATTAAACATGTCAGCGGAAGCCTCACGTAAAGCGCTTGATGAATTAGGAGTATGTTTCTTATTTGCTCAACAATATCATTCAGGCTTTCGTCATGCTGCTCCAGTGCGTCAGCAATTAAAAACACGGACAATTTTTAATGTGCTAGGACCGTTGATAAATCCATCACGACCAAAACGTATTTTACTCGGTGTTTATCATCCTGATTTGATAAAACCGATTGCAGAAACATTAAAAATGTTGAACTATACCCATGCTTATGTGGTACACGGTGCCGGTATGGATGAAGTGGCTATTCATGGCGAAACCCAAGTTGCTGAAGTAAAAAACGGCGAAATTCGCTATTTCACCCTGACACCACAAGATTTTGGTTTACAACAGTATACTTTAAAAGATATTGAAGGTGGTACACCGGAAATGAATCGTGATTTGTTGTTAGCTATTTTACAAGGACATGGTAAACCAGCTCATGAAGCGGCTATCGCGGCTAATGTAGCAATGTTAATTAGCTTATTTGGTGAACCAGACTTAAAACAAAATGCTCAACGTGCAATTGAATTGATGCATAGTGGCAAGGCTTATGAGCTATTACAAAAGTTAGCAGCAAGATAATAAGTGGAGAATAACATGGCAATTGCAGCATTAACCGAAAATGTTGAAATGGCAACAGTATTAAAAAAAATTATTGCAGATAAACAACTATGGCTGGCTGAACAGCAAGCTAAAAATCCACTGGCTAACTTTAAAAGCAAAGTTGTACCGAGTGATCGTGATTTTTATCAAGCATTAACACAACCGAAAACGGTATTTATCTTAGAATGTAAAAAAGCGTCACCATCTAAAGGCTTAATTCGTGATGATTTTGATCCGGCAACTATTGCTAAAGTTTATAAAGATTATGCTTCAGCGATTTCAGTTTTAACTGATGAAAAATATTTTCGAGGTAGCTTTGAATTTTTGCCTATGGTACGTAATGAAGTCACACAACCAGTACTTTGCAAAGATTTTATTATCGATGAATATCAAATTTACTTAGCGCGATATTATCAAGCGGATGCTATCTTATTAATGTTATCAGTGGTAAATGATGATGAGTATCGCCATCTTAGCCAAATTGCTCATCAACTTAATATGGGAATTTTGACTGAAGCCAGTACGGAACAAGAAGTTGAGCGAGCCATTAATCTTGGCGCCAAAGTTATTGGTATTAATAATCGTAATCTTCGTGATCTGTCAGTAGATTTAAATCGAGTAAAAACATTATCTAAATCTATCCCTGATGATCGAATTATTATCAGTGAATCGGGTATTTACACTCATAATCAAGTTAAAGATCTTAGCCATTATGCTAACGGTTTTTTAATTGGTAGCGCGTTAATGTCTGAGTCAAATTTAAACCTAGCTATTCGTAAAGTGATGTTAGGTGAAAATAAAGTCTGTGGTTTAACCAGAGCGCAGGACGCAATAACTGTCTATCAAGCTGGCGCGATTTATGGCGGATTAATTTTTGTCTCTAATTCACCAAGATATATTACACCAACTAAAGCACGAAGTGTTATAGCAGCAGCTCCGCTAAATTGGGTGGGTGTTTTTAAAAATAGCGATATAGACGAAGTTTGCCAGATAGCGCAACAATTATCACTTTTCGCAGTGCAATTACATGGTCATGAGGATGATAATTATATTCAAACACTTCGCCAAAAATTGCCAGCAGCCTGTCAAATTTGGAAAGCATTAAGTATTAGTGATAGTATTCCGAACCATGATAATCCATTAGTCTCTCGTTATATATTTGATAATGGCGCCGGTGGAACAGGTAAAAGTTTTAATTGGTCGCTATTACGTGGCAAAGATTTAAGTAACGTCATTTTAGCTGGTGGTATTAATCCACAAAATGTAAGTGAAGCACTCGCTACTGATGTTGTTGGTGTTGACCTTAACTCGGGCGTTGAAGTTTCACCCGGAATTAAAGATAAACAAAAAATTACAGCAGTATTTGAACAAATTTAACTAATTATATTGAAGGAATGGTTATGTCTAAATTAAATCCTTATTTTGGCGAGTTTGGTGGTCAATATGTACCGCAAATATTAATGCCAGTACTAGAACAACTTGAGGATGCTTTTATATCGGCGATACACGATCCGAGTTTTCAAAAAGAATTTAATGACCTTTTGGTTAACTATGCAGGTCGCCCAACCGCATTAACATTGTGTAAAAATCTTACTGCAGGTACCAAAACAAAACTATATTTAAAACGAGAAGATTTAGTTCATGGTGGAGCCCATAAAACTAACCAAGTCCTAGGCCAAGCATTACTAGCTAAAAGAATGGGTAAAACCGAAATTATTGCCGAAACTGGTGCTGGTCAGCACGGTGTCGCTTCAGCATTAGCTTGCGCATTATTAGGTTTAAAATGCCGAATCTACATGGGTGCAAAAGATGTTCAACGCCAAGCTCCAAATGTATTTAGAATGCGATTAATGGGGGCTACCGTCATTCCAGTTGAAACGGGCTCTGCCACGTTAAAAGATGCTTGTAATGAAGCATTACGCGATTGGTCTGGTAGTTATGAAACCGCACACTATATGTTAGGTACAGCTGCTGGACCTCATCCATTTCCGACCATTGTGCGTGAATTTCAACAAATGATTAGCCGTGAAGCAAAACAACAAATTTTGGAAAAAGAAGGGCGATTACCAGATGCCGTTATTGCTTGTGTTGGTGGTGGTTCAAACGCTATTGGTATGTTTGCTAATTTTATTGATGATAAATCAGTCAGATTAATTGGTGTTGAGCCAGGTGGGCATGGTATTGAAAGTGGTGAACATGGCGCATCACTTAAACATGGCAAACTAGGCATCTACTTCGGTATGAAAACCCCAATGATGCAAACCGACGAAGGGCAAATTGAAGAGTCTTATTCGATTTCCGCAGGGCTTGATTTTCCAGCGGTAGGCCCACAACATGCATATTTAGATAGTATTGGGCGAGCAGAATATGTCTCTGCCACTGATGACGAAGCCCTTGAAGCCTTCAAAGCATTATCTCGTAGTGAAGGCATTATTCCTGCATTAGAGTCATCACATGCATTAGCTTATGCACTGAAAATGATTAAAGAAAATCCAAACAAAGAACAACTATTAATTGTCAATCTATCTGGTCGTGGTGATAAAGATATCTTTACGGTTTATGATATATTAAAAGCAAAAGGAGAAATAGAATGAGTCGTTATCAAAAACTGTTTGACCGCTTAACAGTCGAAAAACGAGGTGCATTTGTTCCTTTTGTTCCTGTTGGTGACCCAAATCCACAACTTTCAAGTCAAATTATTCAAACCATGATTGATGCAGGGGCTGATGCGTTAGAATTAGGTATTCCTTTTTCTGACCCAATGGCGGATGGACCAACAATTCAAAATGCTAATATTCGTGCTTTTAATGGTGGTATAAGCGTTGAGAAATGCTTCGAAATCTTAACTAACATTCGAACTAGTAATCCAGATATTCCTATTGGATTATTAATCTATGCCAATTTGGTTTTTAAAAATGGTATTGACAACTTTTATGCTAAATGCGCCAAAGCTGGTGTTGATTCTGTATTAGTTGCCGATTTACCGGTTGAATATGCACAAGAGTTTACTGGTGTTGCAGAAAAACATGGCATAGCTCCGATATTTATCTGTCCACCTAATGCTGATGATGAGGTGATAACAAATATTGCTAAGCATGGTAAAGGTTATACTTATTTAGTCTCACGAGCTGGGGTAACTGGTACGGAAAATCGAGCTAATAAACCACTTACACATTTACTAGAAAAATTGACAGAGTTTAAAGCACCGCCTGCGATTCAAGGATTTGGTATTTCAGAACCGGCTCAGGTCAGTGAAGCGATTAAATCGGGTGCCGCTGGCGCAATTGCCGGTTCAGCAACGGTCAAAATTATTGAAAATAACCTTAATAATCCAACCAAAATGTTGAGCGAACTAGCGAGTTTCGTTAAAACGATGAAAGCTGCAACGCAAAAACAATAACAGTAAAACTATCCGCTGATTATTCAGCGGAATTTATTACTTGAAAAAACAATAATTGTACTTATATTAACCTTAACTTGAGATTAATTGTAATTAGTTGCGACACAAAATCATAGCAATTTAGTTTTCAATAACTTTAAGGTCTTTTTGTTAATTATGCTATGATTTTCGGTTGCAATTTTTACAAAAGACAGTATAATCTTCAGCCATCTATCGCGGGGTGGAGCAGCTTGGTAGCTCGTCGGGCTCATAACCCGAAGGTCGTTGGTTCAAATCCAGCCCCCGCAACCACTTAAATTTTCATTCATATTAATCTATCCCATTTTTATTGTCTGAAAGTTCGAATCAAGTGGCTTCATTATATTAAATTTTAAATGTAGCCTCGCTTGTCGGGGTTTTTTTATATGTTATGATTTAAACGCAAGTTTAAAAGGAATGTTGGGCTTTATGCCCTTTTTTATTTTCTGCAGTGGAGGTTTGTTTGGCTAATTTAGAACAGCAATTGACCGATATCATTCAAGAACCAGTTAATGCACTTGGTTTTGAGCTAGTTGGTATTGAATATATTCGTGGTCGTTATCCCGTTTTACGCGTATATATTGATAGTGAAAATGGTATTACCGTTGATGATTGTGCTGATGTTAGTCGACAAATTAGTGCGGTACTTGATGTTGAAGACCCTATTACAGATGCCTACAATCTTGAAGTTTCATCTCCAGGTATGGATAGGCCTTTGTTTACGCTTGAACACTATCAACGTTTTGTTGGTGAAGAAGTCATCGTCAGTTTGCGTATTCCGGTTGCCAATCGCCGCAAGTGGAAAGGACAGATTAAATCCATTGAGAATGAAATGATTACGTTTAATGTAGATGGAAATGATGAAGTGTTTGCTTTTAGTAATATTCAAAAAGCAAACATTGTACCAAATTTTAACCTTAAATAGAGTACAGGTGTAAAGGATGAATAAAGAAATTTTAGCTGTTGTTGAAGCAGTATCTAATGAAAAAGCTCTTACCCGAGATAAGATTTTCGAAGCGTTAGAAACCGCATTAGCGACAGCCACTAAAAAGAAACATACTGTTGATATCGATGTTATTGTAAAAATCGATCATAAAACTGGCGATTATGATACGTTTCGTCGTTGGTTAGTAGTGAATGAAGTCACTCAACCCACTAAAGAAATAACCCTTGAAGCAGCACAGTTTGAAGATCCTGATGTAAAATTAGGTGATTATGTAGAAGAACAAATTGAGTCAGTCGCGTTTGACCGTATTACAACCCAAACCGCTAAACAAGTTATTGTCCAAAAAGTACGTGAAGCTGAGCGTGCAATGGTAATTGACATGTTTAGAAACCGTATCGGTGATATCGTGACTGGTATTGTTAAAAAGACCAATCGTGATAGTGTTATCCTTGATTTAGGTAATAACGCTGATGCAATGATGTCTCGCCATGATATGTTACCTCGTGAAAATTTCCGAATTGGTGATCGTGTACGTGGTATTTTATATCTTGTTGAACAAGATAATAAACCAGCACAACTTTGTGTTAGTCGTTCAAATCCACAAATGATGGAAGAGTTATTCCGCATTGAAGTGCCGGAAATCGGTGAAGAGATGATAGACATTAAAGGTGTATCTCGTGATCCTGGTTCCCGTGCTAAAATTGCGGTTAGCAGTAATGACCGTCGTATTGATCCTGTTGGTGCTTGTGTTGGTATGCGAGGCGCACGTGTTCAAGCGGTTTCAAATGAATTTGGTGGTGAGCGTATCGATATCGTTCTTTGGGATGATAATCCTGCACAATATGTTATCAATGCTATGGCGCCAGCCGATGTTGTGTCAATCGTGGTTGATGAAGATAAACACACTATGGATGTCGCAGTTAATGCTGAAACATTACCACAAGCTATTGGTCGTAACGGACAAAATATTCGTTTAGCATCACAACTTACTGGTTGGACGTTAAATGTCATGAGCACAGAAGATTTGCAAGAAAAACATCAAGCTGAATCTTTTGCAGCAATTAATAATCTAATGAAACATTTAGATATTGAAGAAGATCTTGCCCAGCTTTTAGTTGAAGAAGGTTTTACTTCATTAGAAGAACTAGCTTATGTACCAGTTGAAGAGTTATTAGAAATTGATGAACTTGATGAAGAGCTGGTTGAAGCATTAAGAAATCGAGCAAAAGATGCATTAACAACTATTGCTCTTGCGCATAGTGGTGATAAACGACCTGCTCAAGATTTATTAGAACTACCAGGTATGACACAAGAATTAGCCTATCAATTAGCACAACGAGATGTAGTAACTTTAGAAGATTTAGCTGAACAAGGTACAGATGATCTTGCGGATATTGAAGGCTTAACAAGCACACAAGCTGGCGATTTTATTATGGCTGCCCGTAATATTTGTTGGTTTGCAAATGAATAATTGAGGGAAAGTAATACATGACCAAAGTATCAATCGAAACACTGGCTCAAGAGATAAAAACTCCAGTGGAAACGCTTTTGCAACAGTTTGCTGATGCTGGTATGAAAAAAACCGCATCTGACACTGTGACTCAAAAGGAAAAAGAAGCTTTGCTTGCGCATTTAAAACCTCAGCAAGGCCCAACAAAATTAACTTTGCAACGTAAAACACATTCAACACTTAATGTGTCAAGTGGCGGTGGTAAAAGCAAAGAAATTAAAGTTGAAGTTCGTAAAAAACGAACTATTGTTAAACAAGATCCCGCTGAGTTAGAAAAAGCACGTCTTGAAGCGGAACAAAAAGCCAAACAAGAAGCTGAATTAAAAGCGCGTAAAGAAGTCGAACAAAAGGCAAAATTAGCTGCTGAAGAACAAAAGAAACGTGAAGAAGCAGAAGCTAAAAAGCGTAGTCAAGAACAAAAAGCTAAAGCTGCTCAAGAACAAGCCGCTGATCCAAAAGTGAAAAAAGCACAGGAAGAAAAAGCACGTTTAGAAGCTGAAGCTAACGAAATTAAACGTAAAGCTGAAGAAGAAAACCGCCGTAAACTTGAAGAAGAAGCTAAACGTATGGCGGAAGAAGCGCGCAAACTTGCTGAACAATATAACGAAACAGAAGAAACCAATAATAACAGTGATGATGAAGATTATCACGTAACTACCTCTAAATATGCTCGTGCGGCTGAAGATGATACCGATCGTGAAGTCGAAGGTGGTCGAGGTCGTGGTCGTGGTACTAAACAGACTAAACAGAAAAAAGCTAGCAAATTATCTGAAGGTAAAGCTGAACGTGAAGAAGCTCGAGCTGTAACTCGTGGTAACCACAAGAAAAAAGGCAAAAGTACTTTACAACAAGGTTTTAACAAACCAGTTCAGGCTGTTAACCGAGATGTAATTATTGGTGAAACCATCACTGTTGCCGAGCTAGCCAACAAAATGGCTGTAAAAGGCTCAGAAGTTATCAAAACCATGATGAAAATGGGGGCAATGGCAACTATTAATCAGGTTATTGACCAAGAAACAGCACAATTGGTAGCTGAAGAAATGGGACACAAAGTGGTACTTCGTCGTGAAAACGAACTTGAAGAATCACTAATGAGCGACCGTGATACAGGTGCTGAAAAAGTATCACGCGCTCCAGTTGTGACTATCATGGGACACGTTGACCATGGTAAAACATCACTTCTTGACTATATTCGTAAAGCGAAAGTTGCTTCAGGTGAAGCCGGTGGTATTACTCAGCATATTGGTGCTTACCATGTTAAAACCTCAAGTGGTGAAATCACTTTCTTAGATACTCCTGGCCATGCTGCATTTACTTCAATGCGTGCTCGTGGTGCTAAAGCAACGGATATCGTGGTACTTGTTGTTGCTGCTGATGATGGTGTAATGCCACAAACAATTGAAGCTATTCAGCATGCTAAAGCTGCGAATGTGCCAATCGTTGTTGCTGTAAATAAGATTGATAAACCAGAAGCCGATCCTGAGCGCGTGAAAGGTGAACTGGCTCAATATGGCGTTATGTCAGAAGATTGGGGTGGTGATACTCAGTTTGTTCATGTTTCAGCTAAAGCAGGTACAGGTATCGACCAACTACTTGAAGCGATCTTATTACAAGCTGAAGTACTTGAATTAACTGCCTACGAAACTGGAATGGCAAGCGGTGTTGTTATTGAGTCATTCCTTGATAAAGGTCGTGGTTCTGTTGCTACCGTACTAGTTCAATCAGGTACACTACGTAAAGGCGATATTGTACTGTGTGGTTTCGAATATGGACGTATTCGTGCGATGCGTAACGAATTAGGTAAAGAAGTTACTGAAGCTGGTCCTTCAATTCCGGTAGAGATTTTAGGTCTTTCTGGTGTACCGTCAGCTGGTGATGAAGCGACGGTTGTGCGTGATGAAAAGAAAGCTCGTGAAGTAGCCTTATATCGTCAAGGTAAATTCCGTGATGTTAAACTAGCTCGTCAACAGAAAGCTAAACTTGAAAACATGTTTACTAACATGACTGAAGGTGATGTATCTGAACTTAATATCGTCCTTAAAGCTGACGTACAAGGTTCTGTTGAAGCAATTTCTGATTCATTACTTAAACTATCTACTGATGAAGTTAAAGTTAAAATTATTGGTTCAGGTGTAGGTGGTATTACTGAAACTGACGCATCACTTGCTGCAGCATCTAATGCAATTATTTTAGGTTTCAACGTTCGTGCTGATGCATCTGCGCGTAAAGTTGTCGAAGCAGAAAACTTAGATCTCCGTTACTATTCGGTTATTTATGACCTAATTGATGAAGTTAAACAAGCAATGAGCGGTATGCTTGCCCCAGAATATAAGCAAGAAATTATTGGCCTTGCTGAAGTACGT
Source organism: Gilliamella sp. W8128 (assembly GCF_016100545.1). Classification (NCBI taxonomy): domain Bacteria; kingdom Pseudomonadati; phylum Pseudomonadota; class Gammaproteobacteria; order Orbales; family Orbaceae; genus Gilliamella; species Gilliamella sp. W8128. The sequence goes on along the minus strand of NZ_JACFSE010000005.1, from coordinate 175,465 downwards.
GATGTATTTAAATCACCTAAATTTGGTGCAATCGCTGGTTGTATGGTAACTGAAGGTGTAGTTAAACGTCATAATCCAATTCGTGTATTGCGTGATAACGTGGTTATCTATGAAGGCGAACTTGAATCACTACGTCGCTTCAAAGATGACGTTAACGAAGTTCGTAACGGTATGGAATGTGGTATTGGTGTTCGTAACTATAACGATGTTCGGGTAGGTGATACTATCGAAGTCTTTGAAACTGTCGAAATCAAACGTACTATTTAATTAATACGTTAACATGTTATAAGCAAGGTTTTAGCCTTGCTTATTCACATTTTAAGGAAAATAGATATGGCAAAAGCATTTAATCGATCATCTCGAGTTGGACATGAATTACAAAAAGAGATTGCGATTATTTTACAGCGTGAAATCAAAGATCCACGCTTAGGCATGGTGACTGTTTCTGGTGTAGATATTTCACGTGATCTCTCTTATGCCAAAGTATTTGTCACTTTTTTAAATGATGATGATCCACAAGTTATTGAACAAGGATTGAATGTCTTAAATGATGCAAAAGGGTATATTCGAACGTTGATCGGTAAAGCTATGCGTTTACGAATTATTCCTGAAATTAAATTCTTTTATGATGAATCGCTTGTTAAAGGTATGCAGATGTCTAGTTTAGTCTCTGATGTGATTAAACAAGACAACGAACGTCATAAAGATTAATAATTAAAAGCACTCAATTTTTGTAAAAAATATTGAGGAGTGTTATCCGTTTCAATTTAAATATCTATGATGAATATAAAGAAAATTCGCCGTGATGTTCACGGCGTTTTGTTATTAGACAAACCACAAGGCATGACATCAAATGATGCCTTACAAAAAGTGAAAAGACTATTTAATGCTAAAAAGGCAGGTCATACTGGTGCTCTCGATCCTTTAGCAACCGGAATGCTACCGATTTGTTTTGGCGAAGCAACTAAATTTTCACAATACTTATTAGATTCTGACAAGCGTTATCGAGTAATTGCTAAATTGGGTGAGCGCACAGACACATCTGATGCTGATGGACAAATAATCTGTACTAAACCTGTTGATGTTACTCAACTTCAAATAGAGCAAGCATTAACTCATTTTCGCGGTGACATTTTACAAGTTCCAACCATGTTTTCGGCTTTAAAATATCAAGGTAAGCCGCTTTATGAATATGCTCGTCAAGGTATTGTCATTGAGCGAGAAGCCAGACCGATCAAGGTTTACGAAAACCAGTTTATTCAATACGATTCGGCTAAACAGGAATTAACGTTAGAGATCCATTGTTCAAAAGGGACTTATATCCGTACTATCATTGATGATTTAGGTGAGTTACTAGGTTGTGGAGCTCATGTGATTTATTTAAGACGTTTGCAAGTGTCAAATTATCCAATCGATAAAATGATTAGCTTGGATGAGTTAGAAAATATTACTGATAAAACACAATTACTCATGCCGGTAGATAGTCCATTACAAGATAGCCCGAAAGTGCAATTGAATGATAGCCAAGGTAGCGATATCTTATTAGGTAGAACAATTAAATTAGCTGACAGTGTAGCAGTAGAAACTTTAGTTAGAATATATCAAGATCAACAATTTATTGGTGCTGGTATTCAACTATTGGATAAATTGTCACCTAAAAGATTGATTTCAACTTCCTAACTTTTTTAACTATCTTTTATTAACAAATAATTAGTTGATAAAAAAAGCCTCGGTTTCAATAATATGGCATCGTGCTAACGATGTCATATTTTGTTTAAGTAAATCACAAAGTAAATATGCTGATTTATTGCCCATCTCATAGAGTGGTTTATTAATTCTATTCAGTTTATCCAACTCATTATATTGATATTCATTGCTATGGCTAATATAAGCAATTGACAGTGGTTTTAACAGATTTGATTGGCTTTTATTAGCTTGATGTAAGGCTCCAAATAGAGAACGATAACAAGATAAATAATTTTGTGCATGATAGCTATCTGAATCGAAGAAGGACAAACTGCTTAAATCTTCAAAAATAATAGCTGTTGGTGGTTTATTACTATTTAATAAGGTTTTAATTGCATCTCGTCCATGTTCATAAGTTAAACAGCCTTGAATGATATAGTCGGAATCAATTGGTAAATTATATCGTTGAAAGGATTGTTGATAACCTTGGAGGAAAAAAGATGAGTTAATACTTTTATCGCTATTAACAAAAATAGCGATCCGTTGGTTACCTTTTTTAATTAACTGTTGGGTTGTTTTAAAACCAATTGTGAGATGATCAAAATAGACACAAGAAAAATTATGTTTGTAATGATTTACAAATACCATTGGCGGTAATGATTTTTTATAACTATATAGATTCTCTAAATAAGGTGCTTGATTAATTATTAAAATACCAATAAAGCGATTTTGAGTAATGTAATGAACCAAATGATAAATATCACTATCGTCTTGGTAAGAAAATTGTAGATAGCAAAATTGTAATTTGACTGCATATAAAGCTTGTTCAATACCGTAATTGATTAAACTTTTTGAAATGAGTTGATTATCAATAATTAATATTCTATTACTGGTATGATCTAGTTGGTAGTCTTTCAAGTTTTCTGACAGATCAACATTTAAGGCTTTCATTGCTTGATAAACAACAGATTGGGTTTGTGACGATGTCATATTAGGTGTTCTTAGTACTCTAGATACAGATGCCACTGAGACCTTAGCTTTTTTCGCAATCGCTGATAATGTAATTTTTGCCATAATTCTTACTGAAACCGAACAAGAGATATAATTACTTTAACGAAGAACAGCGAAATTGTAATTAGCTAATATCTATTTTTTCGAGCAAGATTCCAAAGTTAGAAAACATCTTTTTGCGAAATATTTGGCAATATAGTGGTATAATTGCCACTAAATTTTTTAATTCGGGTTTATCATATGTCTGCATGGAATATTGCCATTGTTGGTGCGACAGGACAAGTGGGTTCTGCGCTAATTGAGTTATTAAATAACTCAAAAACTATTGAAATTGAAAATCTCTATTTAGTCGGTAGCGACAACAGCGCCGGTGAAGTTGTGCGCTTTACGGGTAAAAATTTAACGGTAATTGATAGTGAGCAGATGGATTGGAGCCAATGCCATTTTGCTTTTTTTGTTGCCGGCAGTAAAACCAGCGAAAAATATGCTCAAACAGCCGCACAAGCAGGTTGTATTGTTATCGATGCTAGTGGCTTTTTTGCTGATCAAGATCATATTCCATTAATTGTACCGAAAGTAAATAACAGTGTACTAACCGAATATCGCAATGAAAACATCATTGCTGTAGCTAGCCCAACGGTATCTCAATTATTGCGCTGCGTGGCGTCATTAGTTGATATCCAGTTGTTAACTAATCTACATGTAAGTAGCTTTATTCCATCATCACTATATGGCAAACCCGGTGTTGACGAACTTGCTGGGCAAAGTGCTCGGTTACTAAATGGTATGCCTGTTGATAATCAATTGTTTGACAATCAACTTGCTTTTAACTTATTACCTGTTTCCCATGAGTCTGACCACCTAAGTTTAGGTGAACACTCACAAATTAATCAAATCCGTAAAGTGATAAGCAATTATGATTTACCTATCTCTATTGAATCAGTTATTGTTCCGGTATTTTATGGATTGGCTCAAGCGGTTAATGTTTCAAGCAGTTTACCAATTGAATTAGATATGGCTCGTTTTGATGAATTTGGCGTTGAAGTAAAAAGTGAAGATTTACCAACACCGGTAACCGAAGTAAATACTGATGCTGAAAGTAATCTGACGATCAAACTCGCTAATTTACGACACAGCTATGGTAATTATGAGCAAATCCAATTTTGGTCAGTGGCGGATAATGTCCGTTATTTAGGTGGTTTAATGTTAATCGAGACGTTAGAGATCTTAATTAATGACTACCTGTAAGATTGCCTTAGGTATCGAATATGATGGTAGCGGTTATTTTGGTTGGCAACGTCAACAACATGTTGATTCAGTACAACAAAGATTAGAATCGGCTTTGTCAGTAATCGCTAATGAACCTATCGCGGTATTTTGCGCTGGGAGAACTGATGCCGGAGTTCATGCAACAGGGCAAGTCATTCATTTTGAAACCACTGCTCAGCGTGCTGAAGGAGCATGGACAATGGGTGTCAATTCCCATCTTCCTGACAATATTGCTGTACGCTGGGCAAAAAGTGTTGATGATAGTTTTCATGCTAGATTTAGCGCAACAGCTCGCCGTTATCGATATATCATTTATAATCATCGTTATCGTCCGGCTATTTTAGCTAAAGGTGTGTCACATTATTATCTGCCATTAAATGAAAAGCTTATGCATCAAGCAGCACAATATTTATTAGGTGAAAATGATTTTTCATCATTTAGAGCTGCACAATGTCAGTCACGGACTCCATGGCGTAATATTCATCATATTGAAGTTACAAGACAGGGTGAATATGTTATTGTCGATATTAAAGCTAATGCCTTTGTTCACCATATGGTGCGTAATATTGTTGGCAGTTTATTAGAAGTTGGTGCTGGTAACCAATCACCGCAATGGATCGAAGCTTTATTAGCGGCAAAAGATCGTACCCAAGCAGCAGCAACGGCAAAACCTGAAGGATTATATTTAGTTCAGGTGGATTATCCATTAGAATATCAACTTCCTAATTGCGCTTTAGGTCCATTATTTATACATTAAGCGAATTAGTTATAGGTTAAATTAATTTAAAAACACAAAGATGAATGCAATGAAAAATGATGAAACAAGTTCGAATAAAGAACTGAAAAATCAAGACGCAAAAAAATCAAAATTGCAAAATATAAAGTTGCCTCCTCATTCTATTGAGGCAGAACAAGCTGTGCTTGGTAGCCTAATGTTGGATAATCAACGTTGGGATGTTGTCGCAGAAATGATTACTGACCGTGATTTTTATTCTCGTCATCATCAATTAATATTTTCAGAAATGCATACCTTAGTCAGTCGTGGTACTCCGATTGATTTAATTACACTTTCTGAAAGTTTAGAAAGTAAGGATTTACTGATTGATGTTGGTGGATTTGCGTATTTAGCTGAACTTTCTAAAAATACTCCTAGTGCGATTAATGTGGTTGCGTATACCGATATTATTCGTCAACAAGCTATATTGCGTGAATTGATTAGTGCTTCAAATGAAATAGCCGACAACTGTTACTCAACTGAAGGTCGAGATAGTACGGAAATTTTAGACTTAGCTGAAAGCAAAATTTTCCAAATTGCCGAAAGTCGTACCAAGCAAGGTGAAGGGCCTAAAAATATTACCGATGTGCTTGAAGCTACGGTAGCAAAAATTGAAGAGCTATTCCAGCGCCCACATGATGGGGTGACTGGAGTATCGACAGGCTTCCTTGACCTAGACAAGAAAACAGCAGGTTTACAACGTTCAGATTTAATCATTATTGCGGCTCGTCCATCAATGGGTAAAACGACATTTGCCATGAATCTCTGTGAAAATGCCGCTATGATGCAAGAAAAACCAGTTCTTATTTTTAGTCTTGAGATGCCGTCAGAGCAAATTATGATGCGTATGTTAGCATCTCTATCACGTGTCGACCAAACTCGTATTCGTACAGGTCAACTACAAGATGATGACTGGGCTAGAATATCGAGCACTATGGGCTTACTCCTTGAGAAGAAAAATATCTATATCGATGACTCATCAGGATTAACACCGATGGAGTTGCGTTCACGAGCACGACGAATCTATCGTGAACATAAAGGATTAAGTATGATCATGGTCGATTATTTACAGCTTATGCGTGTACCTAATATTTCTGAAAACCGAACACTTGAGATCGCTGAAATTTCACGCTCATTAAAAGCATTAGCAAAAGAATTGCAAATCCCAGTTGTTGCACTTTCGCAGCTTAACCGTAGCTTAGAGCAACGCGCCGATAAACGACCTGTTAACTCTGACTTACGTGAATCAGGCTCTATTGAACAAGATGCTGACGTGATTATGTTTATCTATCGTGATGAAGTCTATAATGAAGCGTCGGAACATAAAGGTATTGCCGAAATCATCTTAGGTAAACAGCGTAATGGTCCAATAGGTAAAGTGAGATTAAAATTCCAAGGTCAATTTTCAAGATTTGATAATTATGCTGATGCCGGTAAATATTTAGATGATGAATAATAAACTCAACTAAATAACTAGTGTAAATGTGAAAAAACATAACATTTACACTAGATCAATTAACGTTTTATCTTATGGTTAGCATAGACTCGATAAAACTGAGCCATAACAAAGATAAAAGCCTGTAAAATCACAATACAAGCACTGGTTGAGGCATCTAGATGAAAACTGATTAATGTACCGGTTACCGTCGAAAAAGCTGATACAATCACCGCAATCACTAACATCTTTTCAAAACGTTTGGTTAACAAAAATGCAGTAATACCTGGGGCAATTAGCATTGCAATAACTAAGATAACACCTGCCGCTTTAAGTGATCCAACAATGGTTAGCGCCAAAATACTTAATAAACCGTAATGCAATAATTTAACTGGTAAACCAACCACTTTGGCTTGTACGGCATCAAAGCAGTACAACATTAAATCGCGGCGCTTAACAATCACTATAACCGAAACAATGCCCGCAATAGCAATAATCTGTATTAATTCTTGATAACTAGTACCTAATACGCTACCAAATAGAATATGGTTTAAATGTTGGGATGTTTCTACTTTAGAAAATAACACCAAGCCAAAAGCAAACATTCCCGAAAAAACAATACCCATCACGGTATCTTCTTTAATTCGACTGTTTTCCTTAATATAACCGGTAGCGACAGAACAAAATAATCCTGAAGCAAACGCACCTATCATTAGGGGGATTCCAATTAAATAAGCGAGTACAATACCAGGTAATACTGCATGAGAAATAGCATCCCCCATTAATGACCAGCCTTTTAATACTAAAAAACATGACAGCAAAGCACAAACAATCCCCGTAGCTAAGGCGGCCAGAATAGCACGTTGAACAAAAGGAATGGTTAGGGGATGATAAATAAGCTCCCATAATATAGTCATAAAGCTCCCCCTTTAATACGTCTTGCTTGCTTAATTCGACGACGGTTTGAAATCAATCCTTGTCTTGGCGCAAAGAAGAAAGCAGTCAAAAAGATTAAGGTTTGTAGTGTCACAATTACGCCACCGGTTTCACCATTTAAAAAATAACTTATCCAAGCGCCAATTGCACTAGTTGATGCACCAATAACCACTGAAATAATTAATAACCTTGTAAACCTATCAGTGAGTAAGTAAGCGGTTGCGCCTGGCGTGACCACCATAGCAATGACTAATATTGCTCCCACAGTTTGCAGAGCTGCAACCGTACAAGCACTTAAAACAGTGAAGAATAAAATCTTTAATGGTAATGGTTTTAAACCAATAGAGCGTGCATGTGTTTCATCAAAAAACACCACTAACAGATCTTTCCAGAATAAGAGTAATAAAATAAATGAAACCAGAATGATGATTTGCACTTGTCTCATATCACTATCATCAATTCCCAAAATATTCCCAAAAATAATGGTTTGGGCATTAATTGAGGTTGGATTTAATGAGATGATTAAAAGGCCAATAGCAAAAAAGGTTGAAAAGATAAAACCTATAATTGCATCTTCTTTTAAACGAGTAAAAGCACGGACAATGATTATTGATAAGGCAGCCAACAATCCTGTAAAAAACGCCCCAACCGAATAAGGATAGCCGATCGCATAGGCACCAGCCACACCTGGTACTACAGAGTGGGAAAGGGCATCACCCATTAAAGACCAGCCTTTTAACATCAAAAACGCCGATAAAAATGCACAAGCGGCGCCAACTATACTACTTACCCAAATAGCTTTTAACATAAAGCCATAGGTAAAAGGTTCTAGAAGTAGTTCCATTTAGTTTTGCCCTTTAGGTTCAATTATCGTTGGTTCGACTAATAAATCCTGATGAGATGAACTATCACTACCTTCACCGTAAAATACAGCAGCACGTTCGTCATCAGTTAAAATCGACATCTTGCGAGGATCTTCATCCTCATGCAATTGTTCACCTGATAAGCTTAAATAACGTAGAGCACCACCAAAAGTTGTCATCAAATTTTGTGGTGTAAAGGTGGTTTTTGTTTCGCCAAAAGCTAATACGGTTTGGTTAATTAACACCACTTGATCACAAAATTCAGGGACACTACCTAAATTGTGGGTAGAAACCAAAATTAAATGGCCTTCATCACGAAGATCTTTAAGCAGATCGATAATAGCATTTTCTGTTTTAACATCGACGCCGGTAAATGGCTCGTCTAACAACAATACCTTACCTTGCTGAGCCAAAGCTCTTGCTAAAAAAACACGTTTTTTTTGACCACCAGAAAGTTGACCAATCTGGCGGTGTTTAAAATCCAACATATTGACCCGTTCTAGCGCCAAATCGACTTGTCTTTTGTCCTCTTTACTTGGTATTCGCAAAAAAGACATATGACCATAGCGTCCCATCATCACCACATCAGAAACTAAAACCGGAAAATCCCAATCGACTTCCTCAGTTTGTGGAACATAGGCAATAATATTTTGCTTCAATGCTTGTTTTACCGAAATATTATTAAAAGTCACTTGTCCTTTAGTTGGTTTTATCATGCCCATAATGCTTTTAAATAGTGTTGATTTACCACTACCATTAACGCCAACCAGCGCACAGATTGTGCCACCATTTAAACGGAAGCTTGCATCATGAATTGCGGTGTGACCGTTATTATAAGTCACAGTAATATCATCAACATTTAAGCAAATTTGAGTCATTATTTTTCAAATCCTTTAGCGATTGTTTCAACAGTCACTTTTAACAAATCGATATAAGTTGGTACTGGGCCATCTTGAGTTGAAAGTGAATCAACATATAACACACCACCGTATTTAGCACCGGTTTCTTTACTGACTTGTTTAGCGGGTTTATCTGAAATGGTGCTTTCACTAAATAAGACCGGAATATTATTCGCTCGAACTAGATCAATAAGGCTTTTTACTTGTTTGGGAGTGCCTTGTTGCTCGGCATTAATTGGCCATAAGTAAGCTTCTTTAAGATTATAATCACGAGCTAAATAACTGAATGCCCCTTCACTAGTCACTAACCAACGTTGTGATTCTGGAATTTTAGCTAAACGCTCACGAAGTGGGGCATCTAGCGCTTTAATTTTAGCTACATAATCTGCGGCATTCTTATTATAGATTTCGGCATTTTTAGGATCATATTTAACAAAAGCGGCTCGAATATTTTCAATATAGGTTAAAGCTAAGGTTGGTGACATCCAAGCATGTGGATTTGGGTTACCTTTATAACTGCCTTCTTGAATTGGCATTGGATCGATTCCTTCTGTAACTACAACTGAAGGTACATCTTTAATATCCTCAAAAAAGCGTTTAAACCAAAGTTCCAAGTTTAAACCATTCCAAAGCACTAAATCAGCAGAAAGAGCTTTAGTAATATCTTTTGGGGTAGGATCGTATTCATGAATTTCGGCTCCTACCTTAGTAATGGATTCAACAATTGCAGCATCACCGGCAACGTTTTGGGCAATATCTTGAATGACGGTAAATGTGGTAACCACTTTAAATTTCTTTTCATCAGCCGATGCTGAATTAGCTAAGCCAGTTAAAACTAACAATGATGTTAATATCATGTTTAATAATGTTCTGCGGCTTTTAAAAAAATTAAATTTCATTAGCGAATCCTTATTAAATACTACCTTTTCAAGCTAGATTGAAATATAAAAATAAGTTATAGATAAAATTAGTTAGAAATGAATGAAATCCTTTTCTAAATAAACTCCTAATAACAAAACTATAATATTTAAATGCTAATGAGAATTATTATCATTTAATTAATGAAAGTCAAATTATTTTTATAACTAATTCGATTAATGTTAAATAAAGATACAAAAAAAGCGTAGATAGATACATCTATTAGATTGATAGCTAATGTAGTGTTAAACTTAGTGATAATTGTAATATCTGACAATAAAGTTCAATTACAACTTAAAAAACTAACGAGGTTAAACATGAAACTACGTAAAGTGATGATTATTGGTGTAGGTAATGTTGGTTCAACTACAGCTTATACATTGGTCAATCGTGGATTTTGTGAAGAAATTGCACTGGTTGATCTTAATAAGGATTTAGCTTACGGTCATGGTCAGGATTTGTTAGATGCTGCCGCCTATCGACAAAATATGATTAAAGTCAGTTTGCGTGAATCGACGGACTGTGCAGATATTGATATTGCCGTTATTACTGTTACCTCCGGATTAGCGCAAAAAAGCAGAGCTGAAGAACTTACTGGTACTTCTAAAATTATGGCTAATCTTATTCCTAGTATGATGAAAAGTGGCTTTAAAGGGATATTTTTAATTGCTACTAATCCGTGTGATGCGATTACTTATCAAGTTTGGAAGTTATCTGGTTTACCCCGTCATAGAGTTATTGGTACTGGTGTTTGGCTTGATACCGTGCGTTTACGACGCCTATTGGGAGAACAGATGGATATTGGCCCACAAAGTATTGATGCATTTATTGTTGGCGAGCATGGTGATTCGCAATTTCCAGTTTGGTCACACTCATCGGTTTATGGTATTAATCTCAACGATTTAGAAAGTAAAAAAATCGATTTTAATGATATTGGACTAAAAGCCAAAAACAAAGGCTTTGAAATTGTCAAATATAAGCATTGTACTGAATATGGTATAGCTAGCACTATTGCAGAGATCTGCCAACATATTTTTACCAATAGTCACCGAGCATTAGCACTTAGTTGTGTATTAGATGGCGAGTATGGGTATAAAGATTTAGCAATAGGCGTACCGGCAATCTTAGATCAACATGGTATTAAGAAAGTTATTGAACTTGATTTTAATGACAACGAAAAAAAATTATTCACCAATAGTGTCGATATTGTGAAAGGATACATTGATCATATTAGTTTGTAATTGTTAAAAAATTTGATTATAAGGGCGTTTTCAGACTTATTATCAGTTATTGATTTCGCCCAACGTTACTATAATACAAATTATTTAATTAAATTTTTAAATGAAATATCAAATATACGATTTATATTCTTTATCAAGGTAAACCTCTGTTGATATTTAGCATTTAAAATTTTGTAAACTTGATTCAATTGAACAATCACCTTCGCAATATCCTCAGTAGATAATCCTTATTATTACATTCTAATTTTTATTATTTCAACAGAATTAATTGAAGTTGGTGAATAGTTTTGATTTGCATATTTTTCAATTAATAATATTATTTTTATAACTATCATATAATTAAATACTGATTACACAATTATTACCAAAAAAGTGGTTATTTGCCTATTTGATTGGAATCATTATTATGTAATATATCGTTATATATTTTAGTTATAATCTTAACTTTAATTATTAGGAATTAAATCTAATTCAATTACCTTAATGAGATTGTTTTAATAAAAGGAATTAATACATGAAAAAAGTACTTATCTCTATAATGTCGGTGGTGTTATTAACTGGCTGTAAAGTCGAATTGACTCCAACCGTAAATTTAAGTGATATAAATAGTGAAACAGCGAAAACTATTTCATCAAAATTAATTGTGGAAGTGACCGCGTGTGCTGATTATAAAGATTCTCGTAATGAATCATCCAGCTTAATCGAAGCTAAAAAGGGGATAACCGAAGTATTTGGTGATGCCAAATATATTGAATGTTATAGAGAAAAAATGGATTCAAAAGCGTTATTTGAAATTCCTATCACTGTTGGTGGTAAAGAATTAACTGGTGATATCCAATTAGCTAATGCCGATTTTGGTGGAGGTATGGTGTTAAAAATGTCACCAACCTTAAAAACTAAAATTGACAAAGTCAGTAAGTCTGGAATGTCTAAAATACAGCCATCAGTAACAATAAAACTCAAAAATGATACTAGCGAAAATGTTGATATTGTTGCTCATGCATCATATCTAAACGATAAGCCAATGACTGTATCGACTTATACACTGTTAGCTGGAAAAGAAACTATCTTCAAATTATCTGATGTTTCAGTGTCATCTGCATTTGATTACGGTGTTTCAATTATTTATGAAGATTTAAATAATAGAATGAAATTAGAAAAATAAGAACCTAACCAAATAAAAAAACCTCATATGAGGTTTTTTTATTCTATAAATATTAATCAAATCAGTTTAGCAAACTCATCACTTGTTGTTGCCAAGATATATAATTTGGTGTTCTATATAACACTTCATCAAGTTTATCCTTAGGTATAACTTCGACACTTATATAATCATTGAATGAACCATCAAATTTTTGCGTTTCTATACCATTAACTCTTTAATAATACATTGAGAAAATATAGTGTTAACTAAAAAATTGATTCGCCTCCTGTAGGGTAATTAACATGATCTTACTTTCAATCATACACGGTAGTGTATATAATATCGTCTATCATCATTCATTGATTAATTAATTAACTAATTATGTTAGTTTGTGTGATGATCTCATAATGATTGCCATATCTTCGGCGCAAGTTGCTCATTACTAGTGCCGAATTAGTGATGGACTCTTATCAAAATGAGGGGGGTATGTACAATTAGATTAATGCTGACTTTAATAGTGTTTACCATTATTGGGCTTCTGTTTGTTCCAAAAACGAAAAGCTCTTTATAAACCTGTTTTATGGCGCTATCAATTGACATACTCAATAGACGTTTGGATTTATGTACCACTTCCTAGTGTCTAATTTTCATTTTCGGAATTGAAAAATAAAGTTAGGCTACTGGTGAATAAAATATTTGCCTCATTGAGGCAATCGATCTCACAAAGATTGTGAGATAAAGTAGTATGGTTGTTTTATCAACCAAATACCTGACACTCCTCTCCAAAAGGTACGGATCTAATTTTGGGGAAAATAGTATGTTACTCAAAAAATTGAGGGAAGTTATTTAAACTTTGAAACCTCATTTTAATACACAATTCAGTAAAAGTTCTTATAGAAGTTAACAAGTTAAATTAAAAAGACTATTTCAGTTACTACATTTTTAATACGTTTTTTAGTTAAAACAATCGAATAAAGTTTAGTTAGTTAGATTTAAAAATATTGTAAATCATTAAATTAAATTAAAGGATTGATAAAATGTATTGTAATTATCACGAAAATACATGCTTCATACTTGTTTTAAGTTCGCTTAATAGGAGTAGTAAAAATTTAGTTTTTCACTACAGTTTTATTTATCTTAAAATCGTAAGTTCTTTACTCAAAGTGTTAAGTCTATTTTATTCATTTTGGCGGATTATTTTAACGATTTTGCTTATTCTTTTATTGATAACGCCTTTTTTTAGCCACGCATTAAAATCTCAAACATCAAATACTATTCAGGGTCATGAACCTTACTTAACCTTTGACGGCGATCTTACTCGTGTTACAAATATCGACGATCTACTGTGGATTTCACTATCTGATGGGACAAAATTTACACCAATAACATATAACTCAAATGACCCTATTGAATTACCTAAAATTGGTGAAAGTTTTGCTGATATCGATATGGCCGTACCAATTGATACTGATTTAATTGGATTAAATGCACTTATTGGTTCACCTTATAATTATTGGGGGGATGATGATGGGGATGATGATGTTACAGTAACTGGTGATCTAAGGTTATCTATCGTAGATAAAAATAATGAAACTGTTGCGCGTAATGAAGTATTAATGGGAACTAAGGCGCCATATAAGTTAACATTAACTAGTACTAACGGAACATTAAGAACGCGTTATGGAAAACCTAATAGTAGTGATTTTAACTCTAGTAATGTGACTTATTACATTAATCCGAAGGCCGGGCCTTCAGTTTTGTTTGCCACACCAAACCTTATTTATAGTTCAGGCGATTTTGCAGGTCCTGAACCAATATGGGATATTAATAAAGGATTTATTACTCAAACTGCTACCTCATCATCTTATCATCGCAACTTTCCTACTACAGGCGCTAATAATTTATATTTTGATTTAAACATCATTGGTAGTAACGAGGCTTTATTATGGAAGGAAGTTACTCATGATGGTATCACTGCTACAATGACCGATGTAACAAGTACCAGTGTTCGTGTTACCTTAACTGGTCCATTCGCTACAGAAATACAACATGACTCAGATGAACCAAGTAGTTTAGGATCTATACATAAACCGGTATTGCCTATTACATTTGAGTTAGTTGGTGTAGACCCTCAAAGTAATAAAGAAGTCGTCAAATATGGTTTCCAGTTAAAACAGTGGTTTGTTAATCGTGGGAGAAACACTCAAAATAATAAAGATAAGCATATATCTTGGTGTGAGAATATAGGTTACCGTGTTCCTAATTATAAAGAGCTAACTAATGCACCGGTTTCTGATGTCGCCAGCACTACATCGCCTTCCCGAGATAATCATTTTACGCGTGCAATTGATAACGGATTTTTTGCTGAGTGGGGGTATATGGCTGGTTACAGAGGTGCTCAATTTTTGCGTGTGATACCTTATTTGGCTACCGATATCAAAATTAATAGTGGTACGAATAACGGTACTGATAGTGATAGCAATAATGGTACTGATAACGGTACCGAAAATGATGCCAATAACCATAGAATTCTTGTATATGCCTATAATGGTTCCGTAATAGCAGATTATTCAAATAACAACTCTAATCATTTAATTTGTGTTACACCTTAGTGCGTAGTTTTTACTTGTTATCCATTAGATTGAAGCTTCAATGTTGGAATATTAAATTCAATCTATTAAAGTAGTTGATTTGTAGCTTCAATCAAGCTGACGAAGTGGGTGATAAAAAGAGATTTTGTGGTGAGTACTATCCGCCCCAATTGGGACGGAGTTATTGTAGAGGAGTAGAGACTTTCAGTAAATATTTTAATCAATAAATATCGGTTAATGATATAGATAAGTATGCTGGTTCAGCTTGAATATGGAATTCTGGGAATTGATATTATTCAATCTTCAATTTAATCATCTTACGGCTAAAACTTTTCTACTATGAGGGATTTGGTATATTTTGATTTAAAGATAGTTAGTACTGTTTTTTTGAAATGACCTCCTTCCGTTTCCCAAGCAGGTATTACTGTTACTATATTGGAAGTAACAAGTACAAGCTTTCAAGTCACTCTAACTGGTCCAGTCGCTCAAGTATCGTAACGGAGTTCAGACGATCCAAGTAATGTATCTAAATCCTCTTAGCTGCAAGTATTTGAGTTAGTTGGAAGTGATGAGAACGGTAATGCAATTGTTAAATATTATTTTGAATTATAATAATTTATGTACTATACCTTTGCCTACGACTACTCGATGATTAGTAATGGCAATGACGATAAATATTTAGTTGTGGACGCGTTTACCGGAGCCTTCAATAAATTCCCTGTTTCCAACAATGGTTATCCATTTTATATTTATTCACCTTTACCTTAACTTTTTATTTTTACTAAATTGGTGAAGTAATGAAATCTGCATGGTTTTATCGTTTAGCTATGTGTAATGTAGAGATGGACGGATTAAATTAAGGAAAGCTATTTTTAAGCTTAAAAAAATTGAGGCAGTTTTTTAAGAACCCATATCTTAACAATAACACTTAACATAGTATTTTTGTTAAAAAACAGATTAAAATCATCACTATTAATCACTAAATTATGTGCTATTTATTTAGGCAAAAGTGCCCCTAATTTATTTTAGGGGCAGTTAAATTATTCATTGGTTAAGAATAATTTAAGTGATGGATTTTCAGTTTCATTATTAAAACCATAATCCAATTTGGTTAAATGTTTTGTAAAGGTTGTATGGCTAGCTTTATCTATTTCAAAAGCAGCTAATACTCGGCCATAATCGGTACCGTGACTACGATAATGGAACATTGATATATTCCAGTTAGTACCTAGCGTTTGTAAAAACTTAAGCAAAGCACCTTGTGATTCAGGAAACTCAAAACTGTAAACTTGTTCATTAAGAGGTTGACATGGTTTGCCACCAATCATATAACGAACATGTAGTTTTGCCATTTCGTCATCAGTGAGATCGACAACTTGATAACCAGCTGCGCTGAGTTCTTGCATGATTTCGTCTTTTTCATTGCTTTTGGCAATTTTAACGCCAACAAATATGCGAGCTGATTTGTCGTCATGATAGCGGTAGTTGAATTCTGTGACTGCTCGTCCACCTAATAATTGGCAAAATTTTAAAAAGCTTCCCTTTTGTTCAGGTATAGTTACCGCTAAGAGTACTTCACGTTTTTCACCCAATTCACAACGTTCAGATACATAACGTAGATTATGGAAGTTTAAGTTAGCTCCAGATAAAATGTGGGCTAAATTTTCACCACAAATGTTATTTTGTTCGACATACTTTTTAAGACCAGCTAATGCTACTGCGCCCGATGGTTCTGCAATGGCACGTACATTATCAAATAGATCTTTAACTGCCGCACAGATTTCATCGCTATCAACAGTAATGATATCGTCAATATACTGCTGACAGAGTCTAAATGTTTCATCACCAATTCGTTTAACTGCAACACCTTCAGCAAATAAACCAACCCGATCAAGATCGACTGGATGTCCTGCAACTAAAGCCGCTTTTAAGCAGGCCGCATCTTCAGGTTCAACCGCAATCACTTTTATTGATGGCATGATTTGCTTAATTAATACGGCAATGCCAGCAGCGAGTCCGCCACCACCGACAGGCACAAAAATGCGGTCAAGCTTGGCATTTTGTTGCAGCAGTTCCATAGCAATACTGCCTTGACCGGCGATAACTAGTGGATGATCAAAAGGTGGAATAAAAATCCGATTTTGTTGCTTTGCCAGTTCCATTGCTTTGGCTTTAGCTTCGTCAAAATTGGCTCCATAAAGTAATACTTCACCACCAAAGCCTTTTACGGCTTCGACTTTGATATCAGCCGTATTTAATGGCATGACAATTAGCGATTTAATCCCTAATTTAGTTGCTGAAAATGCAACACCTTGGGCATGATTACCGGCTGATGCGGCAACTACACCACATTTACGTTCTTCAGGGCTTAAGCTGGCTATCATGGCTTGGGCTCCACGAATTTTGAAACTATGGACTAATTGACGATCCTCCCGTTTAACAAAAATTTGATTTTTTAAACGAGTGGAGATTTTTTCCATATGTTCCAGTGGCGTCACTTGGGCAACATCATACACTGCACTGCATAGTGTAGCTTTTAAATAATCAGCGCCGGTTAGTTTGTTAGCTTGTTGATTCACATTAACCACCTAATTTGCTTTTATCACGTACCGCACCTTTGTCTGCACTAGTTGCTAAGCTAGCATAAGCTTTTAGTGCATATGAGACATAACGGTCACGATTATGAGGAGTAAAGGCTTTATCACCACGAGCAAGTTCTGCGACACGGCGACGTTCTAATTCATCTTCTGGTACGATGAGCTCTAATTTACGATTTGGGATGTCGATATCGATAATATCGCCATCACGAACAAGACCAATCACCCCACCATTAGCAGCTTCTGGTGAAATGTGACCAATAGATAACCCCGATGAACCACCAGAAAAACGACCATCAGTGATTAATGCACAGGCTTTACCAAGCCCCATTGATTTTAAGTAACTTGTCGGATAGAGCATCTCTTGCATACCTGGTCCACCTTTTGGTCCTTCGTAGACAATCACTACCACATCGCCTGCCACTACTTTGCCACCTAAAATTGCATCAACAGCATCTTCTTGGCTTTCATAAACTTTGGCCGGACCACGGAAGACTAGGTTTTCGGCAGCAACACTGGCGGTTTTTACAATAGCGCCATCTTGGGCGACATTACCATAAAGGGTTGCTAATCCACCATCTTGGCTATAAGCATGTGCTTTATCACGAATACAGCCATTTTCACGATCATCATCTAAGCTATCCCAATAACAATCTTGAGAGAAGGCCTTGGTGGTGCGAATGCCTGCTGGACCACTGCGATACATTTTTTTGACGGCTTCGTCAGTTGTTTGCGTAATATCATATTTGGCAAAGGTTTCTTGTAAACTTAAACCAAGTACGTTATGTACGTTACGGTTTAGTAATCCGGCTTTGTCCAATTCAGACATGATGGAGACCACCCCGCCGGCACGGTGGACATCTTCCATATGATAAATTGCGGTACTTGGCGCAACTTTACATAGATGAGGAACTTTGCGTGATAACCTGTCGATGTCAGACATGGTAAAGTCTATTTCACCTTCTTGTGCTGTGGCAAGTAAATGTAATACGGTATTTGTTGAGCCACCCATGGCGATATCAAGTGACATAGCATTTTCATAAGCAGCTTTAGTCGCAATTGAACGAGGTAAATAAGCCACATCATCATGCTCGTAATACTGCTTGGTTATTTCAACAATGCGCTTAGCCGCATTTAAGAAAAGTTGTTCACGCTGTTTGTGGGTGGCAACCAGTGAGCCATTCCCCGGTAAAGAGAGGCCTAATGCTTCGGTTAAACAGTTCATTGAGTTAGCAGTAAACATCCCCGAGCATGATCCACAAGTCGGGCAGGCTGATTGTTCAATAGCCTCGCTGTCAGCATCGCTAACAGTAGGATTAGCACTTTGGATCATAGCATCAACTAAGTCGAGTTTGATGATTTGATCTGACAGTTTAGTTTTACCTGCTTCCATTGGACCGCCAGAGACGAACACAGTTGGAATGTTTAAGCGCAGTGACGCCATTAACATCCCTGGGGTAATTTTGTCACAGTTTGAGATACAGATCATTGCGTCAGCACAGTGTGCATTAACCATATATTCAACTGAATCGGCAATGAGTTCTCGAGATGGTAATGAATAAAGCATACCACCATGGCCCATAGCGATACCATCATCAACAGCAATAGTATTAAACTCTTTGGCAATACCACCACAAGCTTCAATTTCTTTTGCCACTAGTTGACCAATATCTTTTAAGTGGACATGGCCCGGTACGAATTGTGTGAATGAATTAACCACTGCAATGATGGGTTTACCAAAGTCTTCATTTTTTACGCCTGTTGCACGCCATAAGGCGCGGGCGCCTGCCATGTTGCGACCTTCAACTGAGGTTGCCGAACGATATTTAGGCATTTGTTGCTCCCAATTTTTCCTAATGCAAGCGACCGATTTCTATCGGTACATTTTTGAGTTCTTAATAAATAGTAAAATGATGACACCGCCGAATTAATCTTAATCGGCGGTAGTTATCAATGCTTATTTAATTAGATCTAACCAACCATATTTATCTTCAGTTTTTCCATCGAACAATCCGAAGAATGTTTGTTGGATTTGTTTAGTGATTGGGCCACAGCGACCAATACCAACTTGAATACGATCAACACTTCGTACAGGTGTGATTTCGGCAGCAGTACCGGTCATAAACACTTCATCAGCAAGATATAGTGATTCACGAGAAAGAGTCTGTTCACGTACTTCAATGCCTAGATCACGAGCAAGGGTAATGATGGCATCACGAGTGATCCCTGGAAGTGCAGATGATGATAATAATGGGGTAAATAAGATACCGTCTTTAACGATAAATAAGTTTTCACCTGAACCTTCAGAAAGCTGACCGTTAACGTCTAATGCAATCCCTTCTTGGAAGCCATTAGCACGAGCTTCAGATCCGATAAGTAGTGATGATAAGTAGTTACCACCAGCTTTTGCTGCTGCTGGAATGGTATTTGGAGCAAAACGGTTCCATGATGATACCATGGCATCAATACCTTGTTCTAAGGCGTCTTCACCAAGGTAGGCACCCCATGGGAATGCGGCAATCATAACATCTGTTTGATAACCTGCTGGTGGAATAACACCCATACCAACATCACCAATAAATGCTAATGGACGAATGTATGCGCTTTTTAAATTGTTTTTCTTAATTACTTGGCGGGTTGCTTCCATGATCTCTTCAAGTGAATAAGGAACAGGAAAACGATAAATTTTAGCTGAATTCAATAGGCGCTGTGCATGTTCTTTATGACGAAAAATTGCTGGCCCTTTGTTTGTTTCATAACAACGGATACCTTCGAATACTGAAGTACCATAATGCAGGGCATGTGACATTACGTGAATTTTCGCATCTGCCCATGGAACCATTTCGCCATTTAACCAAATATAATCAGATTTTGCTGTAGTACCCATTTTTTGTTTTCCTCTTAAATTTACTTTTGTTAAGCATGCATACTGCTTTTGTTCATTTAATGGTAAGCATTATACATCACTTTTTTTTTGTTTAACTTCTATAAAAATACTCTTTTTTATTTAACCTATTGTTTGAATAAGGTTTATTGTAAGCTTTATTCAATCGCTATAACATCTTCCAATTTGCCAATTTGGCTTTGTAATGATGATAGCGATCGTTCCGTAGTTAATGTTAGATTTAAGATAAATAAATGATTATCAATTGATTGCATTTGCATCTGTTGTATATGTCCGCCACGGTGGCGAACAACCCGTAAAATGCGTTCAAGAGAACCTAATTTATCATTGGCCTTTATAGTAAATTGATGTGTCGCTAATTGATTCATCACTTACTCCTTATTACTTTTATCTAACATATTTTCATTTGCTGCCCCTGGTGGTACTAGTGGCCATACGTTTTCTAGTTCATCAATACATACATGCAGTAAGTAAGCACCGGATGAATTAAATAGATTATCAAGTGCTGGTTCGATTTCCGCTTTTTTGCTGATCATTTGTCCCGGAATATCAAATGCTTTAGCTAACATTAGAAAGTCTGGGTTATCCGATAAATTGGTTTCGCTATATCTTTCATTAAAAAAAAGCTCTTGCCATTGTCTTACCATACCTAAGCGTTGATTATCAATTAACACAATTTTCACTGGCAATTTTTTACGTTTTATTGTGGTTAATTCTTGTACATTCATCATAAAAGAACCATCACCAGATACACAAATTACCATATCTTCAGGTCTGGACATTTGTGCTCCTATTGCAGCGGGTAGACCGAAGCCCATTGTTCCTAATCCACTGGAAGTAATAAAGTTTTGTGGATGATTAAAACTCATATGTTGCGCTGTCCACATTTGGTGTTGACCGACATCAGTGGTAATTACGCTGTTGACAGGTCTTCTTTCTGAAATACGTTTTAGTAATGCCGGTGCATAGATAGCTTCCCCTGGATGATCGTAGCGGGTAGGGTGTTGCGCCTTTAATTGTTTAATTCTCTCGTGCCAATCTTTAATAGAGACAGTTTGATGAAGCATTGGTAAAACATGTTTGATATCGCCCTGTAATCCTAAATGGCTTTGACGTAATTTATTTATTTCAGACTGATCAATATCGATATGAATGACTTTAGCATGTTTAGCAAATTCATTAAGCTTACCTGTTACTCGATCGTCAAATCTAACGCCTAAAGCAATCAGTAAATCACACTCTTGTACCGCTAAATTAGCTGCTTTGGCACCATGCATACCAATTAATCCTAAGTAATAAGGATTGTTAAGATCAGCAACACCGAGTCCTTTTAATGTCGATACACTAGGTATTTGCGTTAAGTTCATAAATTCACGCATTTCTGCAATTGCATTTGATAGTCCAACGCCACCACCAATATAAAGCATTGGTTTTTCGGCTTGGCAAATCATTTGTTTAGCAAGTGCTATCTCGTCAGATGAGATTGGATATAATTGAGCATTATCAGAAGGAGTTTTTATGGTTGTCGGTGTTAAATAGGTTTGGTAATCATGTTCGGCAAGTTGGATATCTTTTGGGATGTCAATTAATATTGGTCCCGGCCTGCCCGAATTGGCTAAATTGAAAGCCTCTTGTAAGGTATTCGGCAACTGGGTGGCATCATCAATTAAATAGCTATGTTTGGTGCAAGCTAAGGATAAGCCTAAAACATCAACTTCTTGAAAGGCATCAGTGCCAATTAATGTAGTTGGAACTTGTCCGGTAATGGCTATAACGGGTACTGAATCAATTAATGCATCAGCAAGGCCTGTAATAATATTGGTTGCACCAGGGCCTGATGTTGCAATACAAACTCCAATTTTGCCGGTAGCGCGAGCATAACCAATGGCTGCCATTGCGGCACCTTGTTCATGACGGCATAGTACGTGTTCAATTCCACCATCATAAAGTGCATCGTATAGAGGCATAATTTGACCACCAGGATATCCAAAAACGGTGGTAATGCCTTTTTCTTTTAAGGTTTTTACTATCCACTGTGTTCCTAACATTTATTCCTCACTTGTTACTTTTGCTCATTTATTTTTAATGTCAAAATTGTTCATAAAAAAACCCCCGCTTTTTGGGGCGGGGGTTTTTGAAATATGGTAACCATATATTTAACTCAAAAGACGCCCCCGCGTTGGAATAATGACCACGCTGACAATAATGTTAATGAGGACGAGGATGAGTGAAAAATTCATAATTTTTTTGTAATTATTTTGTCATTTTTTAAAAATATTTAATCAAAATACTCGTTTTAAAAAAAAGTGCAACTCTTTTTTATGCTTTTTTTAAAAGCAGTTTTAATTAGTATGTTTATTGTTTGAAAAAATTATTGAGGAAAGGGGTTTTTTAAGTCTTAAAAAAGATTAATTTTGGTTTTAGTTTGGCATTTTATGGCTGGTTAGTGTATAAATATCAATCATTGAGCTTAAAAGTAAACTAACTTTTTTAACCTTGTATTGCTGATCATTATTTATTACTCATTAAGAGATACCTATATGAAAATACTTAAATTGGTTACATTTTTGCTGGTAAGTGTTTTAATGTTTGGCTGTGAGAAAGCGAAAGAAAATACCGTAGATAATGTTAATGATGAATCACTTGTTGCGGTACAAAATGCAATGATTGAACCTATCAAGAAATCTTTACCCATTGCGATTGATGAGTTAACGACTTTAATTGGTATCGATAAAGATAAAGATCGTAATATCGTCAATTATCAATATGAGGTTAAAAATACCTCTGAATATACGTTATTATTGCCAAGTACTCTTGATACTATCCGTCAAGCCTTGTTTAAGGCTTATTGTGAAAATAATGAAGAAATGCAGCAGTTAAAAACAGCATTTCCGGATGGTGCAAACTATCATTATTTTATTGATAATAAAGAGATTATCGTGGTTGAATTAACCCCAGCAGATTGTCATGGGAGTTAAGTAAAAGTAATTAGAAATAATCTTATATATAGATGGGTAAAGAGTGCTAACAGTAGTTGTGACTAATTGCCCAACTAATAAATAATTATTATTAAACTTGCATGCTAGCTTAATGTTAATTTATTTGTTACACTATTTTTGTTGTTCAATTTATCATCAGTCATGGTTTTAGCATAAGTTTCTTCTGTCCTCGCTAGGCCATTCAAGGAAGTCACTGTTACTTTATTCTCAAATTTTTTTGGTTATCAATAGTTATTATTTTTTACAGTGTGTTATCGGTTAATATAATTAATTGAATTAATTAAGTATTTTAAAGATATAAAATATGTCTGGCAATAGGATTTTGTGATTATTAATTGATTTTATTTAAGTTATATTGAATTTGTCTACAAATACATGTCTAACTTAGGAGAAAATTATGAGTAAGCAAACCTATAATCCCACAACCAAATATCATCATGACAAGTTTCCTAAACAAAAACAAACTCCTCCTGGCTTACAATATGAAATGGATCCAGTGCCTGATTGTGGCGAAAAAAGTTATCAAGGTCATCAACGGTTAGAAGGTCGAAAAATGTTGGTTACTGGTGGTGATTCAGGGATTGGTCGTGCAGCAGCTATTGCTTATGCAAAAGAAGGTGCTGATGTAGCAATTAACTATTTGCCGGCGGAACAAAAAGATGCTGAAGATGTAGCGAAAGTTATCGAATCTGTAGGGCGTAAAGCAGTGTTGATTCCAGGCGATTTAAGTGATGAGGTATTTTGCAAAAAATTAGTTGATGAAGCGCATAAAAAATTAGGTGGGCTTGATAATCTAACCTTAGTGGCTGGTAAACAAACAGCTGTAGAAGATATTATGCAATTGACTACGGAACAAATCATTAAAACCTTTGAAATCAATGTGTTTTCACTATTTTGGGTAACCAAAGCCGCATTGGGTTATTTAAAACCAGGTTCGACGATTATTACCACTTCTTCGGTGCAAGCTTACCAACCAAGTGGTAACTTATTGGATTATGCTTCAACCAAAACGGCGATTATCGCGTTCACTCGTGGCTTAGCTGCGCAATTAGGTAGTAAAGGTATTCGTGTTAATTGTGTAGCACCAGGTCCAGTATGGACACCATTACAAATTTGTGGTGGTCAACCAAGTGAAGTGATTCCAGAGTTTGGTAAACAAACACCATTAAAACGTGCGGGGCAACCGGTAGAACTAGCTGGCGTGTATGTGCATTTAGCATCAGAAGAATCAAGCTATACCACCGCCGAAGTATATGGTGTAACTGGTGGTATGCATATTAATTAATTTATAATAATTACAATATGTTAAAGGGCTATTGTAGCCCTTTTTATATATTGTATAAAAATGATTTTTTCTTTCTTCTTTACTATTAAAGTTGTGTATTTTTTTATAGTTATAATTTACAATTTAATAGTCTTCTTCATCTAATTAAGTGATTAATTAATTTTATAATAAGGAATTTATATGAAAGGTTTAAAATATTCAGCATTGATCTTTATAGCTGCTGCTCTATTTGGTTGTGATGATTCAAAATCTAAACCAGCTGATAATAGTACTAATAGTGAGCCAGCAAAAACTGCACCAGTTTCAAATGATACCCAGGCAACTAAGCCAGATCTAAGTAAAGCTCAGGATAAATATATTAGTGAAGCTAAACGTTTACTACCAGTAAAAGTGAATGAATATTCTAACCTAGTTGATCTTTATAAAGAGAATAATTCAATTAACTATAAATATGTAATGGATGTATCTAAAGATGATTTGGATATTGATCAAAGTAAAAAAGTTACTGCTGATGCA
Organism: Gilliamella sp. W8128; assembly: GCF_016100545.1. Taxonomy (NCBI): domain Bacteria; kingdom Pseudomonadati; phylum Pseudomonadota; class Gammaproteobacteria; order Orbales; family Orbaceae; genus Gilliamella; species Gilliamella sp. W8128. The sequence goes on along the minus strand of NZ_JACFSE010000005.1, from coordinate 150,395 downwards.
TTAAAAACTCTTTATTGTTCAGATAATAGCGAAATGAAAGACTTTAAAAATGCTTTTCCCGATGGTGCGATTCACAATTATTATATTAAAGATGAAATGGTATTTAGTATACACTTAAAACCAGCTGATTGTGATGCAAAATAGTTAAAAATAATTAATATTTTTATTAGCAAAACAGGGCTTTAAGCCCTGTTTTTTTATGTAATTACTCTAATGCTTTGCCTTTGGTTTCTGGAATTAAGAAGATAAAGGCTATTGCTGATAACAAGTAAGCTCCAGAAAGTAGTGCTAATGCATAACTGATGGAGTAAACAGTCGCTAGATAGGCAATGAGTACTTGCGATACACCCGCAATACCACGACCAACGTTAAATATAATGTTTTCAGCACTTGAACGGGCATCCGTTGTATAATGTTCAGCCAACAAAGCCCCATATCCACCCATCATACCATTAACAAAAAAGCCGATAACTGAACCAAATAGTATTAAAACTAACATATCAGTTTGGTGAAAATAGAACCATATTGAAATAGCTGATATAAGTAAAAATATTATATAAGATGGGCGACGACCAAATTTATCACATAACCAACCGAAAATTAAGATTCCTAATGACATACCAATCGTGGTTGATATGGTCCAAAACATCGTATTTTTGAATGGTAGTTTTAATTCAGTCGCAATCATATTAGGCATCCAAACCATTAATCCATAAAACCCAAAATTTTGTACTGCACAAGCAATAGTTAAACCTATAGTGGTAGCTGTGATTCTAGGGGTTTTAAATAGTTTTCCGATGGCTATTTTATTTTTATTTTGATCTTTTAAGTTTTGCCAAATTTCAGGCTCTTTTAAACCTTTACGTGTCCATGCAACAAATAGTGCAGGTAATACACCCATGGCAAATGCCCAGCGCCAACCATGCACTTCACCAATAAAATTAACCGTTAGGGCGGCAAGAATTATCCCCACTTGAAAGCCTAATGCCACAATTGAAGTTGCTCTGGAACGTTTGTGTTTAGGCCAACTTTCTGATACTAATGTCATGCCTATACCAAATTCACCTCCCAAACCAAGGCCACTAAGAAAGCGAAAAATTAAAAAGCTTTCATAATTTGGTGAAATAGCACAAAGGCCTGTAAATAATGAGAAGATTAAAATTGTCCATGAAAATACTCTAACACGGCCAAATTTATCAGCAAGTACGCCGAAAAGAATTCCACCTAATACAGCCCCTAATAATGTCGCCGAAGTTAATGTACCTAGATCGGATTTGGTTAGGTTAAAAGTAGTTGCAATTAGGCTAAAACAAACACCTAAAATCATCATATCTAAACCGTCTAATGCATATCCTACTGTTGATGCAAATAAAGTACGTTTTTGATAAGGAGTTGTTTGTGCGCTTTCACTCTCAGCTTGGTTGGTCATGCTTGCATTAATATTCATGTTTACCTCAAGTCAATAAAAAGATAGTGGTTCAATCTAAGCGTTATTTTGTTTAACTCATCATTAAACGAAGGGGCTCAAAAAGCGGGGGCAAGTATATACTTAAAAATAGTAAAAAGCTAAATGAAAATCCAAAAATATCAGCTTTTATTTTATTTATTGTTGTTTTGGCAAAATTATCTGTTTAATATTGAAAAATATCTAATTTTTTAGACAAATTAGTCGATAATTTTGCCATTTTACGGATGTTAGCCGATAGCTTAGTAACCGATATTGTTAAGATGAAAATTTTACTCTTCGGCAAAATACCAATAACCAAGATTAACAAATTTTAACATGACATCTAAGGTTACATCGTCTTGTATTTGCTCATAGCAAAGTACTTCAGTTTCACATAACAAATTAATTGTTGTCATTGGTAAAGGTATTTTTTTTCCGTTGATATAGGCGGTATCACCGATTTTTAGGATACGGATACTAGGAACTCGGTAGAGTTCAGCTCCAGCTTTGAGAATTGCTTCGAATTCATCTAAATCATAAGCTGGTTCAACAGGAATGATATTTAGTTCATGCATAGGCATTGTGATATGTTTACCAAACCAATCATTAAATAAAGCTGGATTATTTATTAAATCAATCATTTGACTTTTAAGCTTTTCAATTTCATATGGTTGAATTAAATAAGGATCTTTTGGTAATTTTAACCCTGGATCTTGATAAAAAATCCCATTAGGTAAATTATCGATAATATAATCGGCAAATCCACTTAATAAGTCTTGTGATGTTTGGGTTCTAAATCCTACCGAATAACTAAGTGATTCGCCAATCGATATCCCATTATGTGGAAAACCAATTGGAATATATAAAATATCTCCAGCAGTAATTTCCTCATCAATAATAGGTTGATAATCTTCAACATGTAATAAAGCTTTATGAGCACTAAATTGTTTATAATTAGGATTACGATCACCAACTTGCCAACGACGGCGGCCTTTACCTTGAATGATAAATACATCATAATTATCAATATGAGGGCCAACGCCAGCACCTTGGGTTGCATAAGATATCATTAGGTCTTCAAATTGCCATTGTGGAATGCATTTAAACGGTTCAACTAAAGTAGCTGCTTGCTCATGCCAATGATCGACAGCTTGGACAAGTAGGCTCCAATGATCTTCACCTAAGTCACTAAAGTCAATAAATGGCCCATATTTTGCGTCCCATTTTCCATTTTTGTTAGTAACAATTCGACTTTCAATTTCTTCTTCCATGGCAAGACCAGCTAGTTCTTCAGGGGAGATAGGATCGATAAAATTACTAAAAGCATTACGTAAAATAACTGGTTTTTTTTGCCAATAATTAGTTAAAAAGTCATCCCAATTGATTGTTAATTTGTTACTCATTAATTACTCCTTTTAAATTGAATAATTGACAAAAGTTTGTTGTAGTTTGTTGTGCAATAGTATCAAGAGTTACACCTTTTAGTGCAGCTAAATAATTAGCTACCTCTTTAACATAAGCGGGCTGATTTTCTTTTCCTCGATATGGAACAGGCGCTAAATAGGGTGAATCAGTCTCAATCAAAATGCGATCTAAAGGCACAAATTTTGCTACTTCTCGCAGAGATTCGGCATTTTTAAAGGTGATAATCCCTGAAAATGAAATATAAAAACCAATGTCTAATAATGCTTTGGCCGTATCAATGTCTTCGGTGAAGCAATGTAAGACACCGGAGTGAGCTTGCTCTTCTTTTAATATTTTTAGGGTATCTTGTTTAGCGTTACGGGTGTGGACAATTATTGGTTTTTTTAATTGTTTACCTAAGTGAATGTGTTGTATAAAATTGTATTGCTGTAATTCAAGATTATCTTGTTGATAGTAATAATCAAGACCTGTTTCGCCAAGAGCGATAACATTATCTTCTTGTGCAAGACGAGCAAAACGCTCGGTGTCGTAAGGTTCATCATCTAAATTGAGTGGGTGAATACCACATGAAAACGAGCATTGTTTTTTATATGGCATTAGCATTGCTTTCATCGCTTCATAACCCGACAATGTTGTTGCAACACTTAGACAATGTTTGACATCATTATTTAATGCCTCTTGCAAAACGCTATCAAGCGTTTTATTTGTATAGTCCAAACTGTCTAAATGACAGTGCGAATCAATTAGAAACATATTAAACTCTTTTAATTATTTGAATGATGTTCGAAATCTCGAACTGGCTTTATGGTTGACCATGAACGGCAGCTTGGGCACAACCAGTAGAGGGTATTAACGGTAAATCCACATTTTTTGCACCGGTAATTGGAAACTGTTTTTATCTGTTCACCTACCATATTTCGAAGAAGTAATAGACTTTGTTTGGCTTTTCCTTGTTCAGCATCAGCTACATGGTAATCCATTAATCGGTAAAAACCTTTAAGATTTGGGTGTTTTAATAATTCACGATAAAGGTAATATTGAGCCGCATCTAGCCCATTATTTTTTTCAACAATATCGGCAAGCATAAGTTCTGCTACATTACCAGTGTCTTGTTTGACACAAATTTCTAAAAACTGTTTGAATAGTTGTGGCTGATTTATTTGTGTATAACATTCTTTTAATAGTGGTAAGGCTTCGCCAATAAAAGCTTTGTCTTGGTTTATTATTTGTTGAAAAGATTCAATTGCTTGTTCGATTTTGTCTTGAACCATTAATACTCGTCCAAGCATTAATGAAGTACGAGCACAATTAGCATCGGCAGTAGCAGACTTTTTTAATAGGCTGTATGCTTGTTCTAAATCATCATCAGCGATAGCGAGTGCAGCTAGTTCACAGTAAAATTGGGCGATTTCGATCTTATATTTTTCATTGCCAAGTTTTACCAGTCTGGTTGCGATATTAATCGCATTGTTCCATTCGCTTGTAGATTGATAAATGATAAGTAACTGTTGTAGAGCATGTTGCTGGAAGTCTTCTTCATCAATCAATTGTAAAAACATCTCTTCGGCACGGTCATAGAGCCCCGCAACCATATAGTCTCGTCCAAGTTGCTGAATTGCTAATAATCGTTGATCAAATGTTAATGATGAACTTTCCATTAATGCTTGGTGAATACGTATTGCGCGATCAACTTCGCCACGTGAACGGAATAGGTTTCCTAGTGTTAGATGCGCTTCGAGGGTACCATCATCTTCTTTAAGTAGATCAAGGAAAATATCAACAGCTTTATCTTTTTGATTAGACAAAAGAAAATTTAGACCATCTACGTATTCTCTAGATAATCGATTCGATTGATTTAAATATTTTTGTTTGGCATTTCTGTCACCCATATACCAGCCATAGGCAGCGGCTATTGGCAGTAACAGAAATAACAATTCAAACATAATTACCTATTTTAATTGGTATTGGTTAAATTCATTTTTTGATGATTTGATATGTCTTCATCATATCTTTTTTGCAATTTATTCAATTTACGTTTCGTCGATGAATGTTGGAATTTAGATTTTAAGAAATATATTCCAGTTAATATCCAGCCAACTAAAAAACCTGAACCAAATAATATTGCCAGTAATACAGATAATCTGACTTCAGTTTTAGCAATTAAATAGTTAAAAGTTACTATTTGATTATTAGCTGAACCTATAGTTATCGAAATGGCGAAAATAAGAATTATCAATAAAATTGATATTACTAATTTCATAATGCTAACCTTATTATTTTTATTAAAAAATTGATATTACCTAATTCTTTTCTTTAAAACTATTCTTTTCTTTTGCTTTATTCCATTACTATATGCCATTTTTTAACATAAAAACAGCAGATAAGTGAAATTAACCAAGCTAGCAATATCCCTAATATTAAATCATAAGCTGAATGCATGCCTAATAATAGTCGACTCGTTTCAATGAGCAATGACCAAATAGTAATGATTGATACAATAAAAAAATGTCGTTTAAAACTTAGTAGCGTTATGGCTAATAAAGCCCAAGTGGCTGCAAATAAAGTGTGCCCAGAAGGAAAAGCATAACCTGTTTCACTTTGCCAATGATTAGATAACCATGTAGGAATAATGGTTGAATTGGCTAATAATTTTTCAATATTAGCTTTACGTTCTGCTCTTGTTTGTGAATAAAATTGCTTTTCATCAAGATTAAACTCTTTATCTAACCATATAACATAAGGTCTGGATTCAGCAGTTTGTTGTTTGATGATACTCTTAACAACTTGCCCACCTAACATTGCACTGACTAAAACTAACCATAATAGTAATAATGTTTTTTTATTTTTATTAACAAGTTTTAGGTAAAAGAGTAAAAAAAACAGCCCAGATGTTATTATTGCCCACGGAAAACTAGCTGTTTCAGTTACCCAAAATAAATATTTAGATATATTATTTATTGACGTTGGTTGCCACTTCCAATTTACGGTTATAACAGATAACGGTATAATCAGAAATAAGATCAATGGCACTATTGTTTTTTTTATTACTAACCCCATTTAAAACTCAATTAAGCATAAAATTTTATTTATTTTAACATGGAAACACGATTTTCTTTTAAAAAATCTTAATCATGTTGTGATGAAACTTGGAGATAATAATGCAATTAAAACATGTTGCACAAGCTAAACTACCAACCCCGTGGGGATGTTTTACTATTGTTGGTTTTGAAGAAATTGCAACAGGTAAGGATCATGTCGCATTAGTGTTTGGTGACATTAATGATCATTCATCCATATTAACACGTGTTCATTCTGAATGTTTGACGGGCGATGCATTATTTAGTTTACGATGTGATTGTGGTTTTCAATTAGAAGCTGCATTGAAGCAGATAGCTAAAGAGGGTAAAGGTGTCTTGATTTATCATCGTCAAGAAGGGCGTAATATTGGTTTGCTAAATAAAATTAGGGCTTATGCCCTACAAGATCAGGGCTTAGATACGGTTGAGGCCAATGAACAATTAGGCTTTGCTGCTGATGAACGTGATTTCACCTTATGTGCAGATATGCTTAGGTTACTAAATGTGTCTCAAGTTCGATTATTAACTAACAATCCGGAAAAGATAAAAGTTCTTGAACAAGCGGGAATTAACGTTACTGAACGAGTGCCTTTAGAAGTGGGAGAAAATCCAAGCAATGAACATTATTTAGCGACTAAAGCTAATAAATTAGGACATATACTACATTTACACCACTGTAATCATTAACTCTTTAAAAAGAGAATTTTACGGAGTTGCTATATTTTTAATTTAGTTGTTGTAATTATTTAATCGTTTAACCTCAAAATCTATTATCGATTTTGAGGTTAATTTTTATTTACAAATAAATTAATTTATTAATCTTTGTCGCATCTTAGTACGCCACCATTAGCAATTTGGTCTTTTGAGACTTCATGCATAATAATTTGTACCGCCTCTGGTTTACAGTTAAGCGTTTCAACAATTGCATCAGTTACTCGTTTAGCCATTTCACGTTTTTGTTCAATGGTGCGTCCTTCTAAAAAATCAATAACTACATTTGGCATAAATATTTCCTAATTATTAATGGTGGCAAGTTGCTCATCAGTTAATGCAATGTCTTGATTATGACATATTTGAATTCCAGTTTGGATAATTTTTTCAGCAATCACTTTGGCTTCATCTAAAGAGTGCATGGTATAAGTCCCGCATTGATATTCATTCAGCTCCGGGATTTGCGATTGAGATTTTACATTCATAACATCATGCATAGCCTTTAACCATGCATTAACAACTAAAGATTCTTCAGGTTTACCAATTAAACTCATATAAAAACCGGTTCGGCAGCCCATTGGTGAGATGTCAATAATTTCAACTTTATCACTATTTAAATGATCACGCATAAAGCCTGCAAATAAGTGCTCTAAAGTATGAATACCTTTTTCAGGTAGTAGTGCTTTATTAGGTATAGTAAAGCGAAGATCAAATACTGTAATATCGTCACCTTTTGGGGTTGCCATGGTTTTAGCGATTCGCACAAAAGGCGCTTTCATTTTAGTATGATCAACTTTAAAACTGTCTAATAAAGGCATAATTTTCTCCTTGAGTTTGGGATTAAGCCATTTTGCTTGATTAGCTTAATATATTCCACTATTTTATATTCATTGATTTAATAAATTTATCAATTCTTGTTCATCAATCACTTTTATTCCCAGTTCTTGAGCTTTGGCTAATTTTGAACCGGCTGACTCTCCAGCAATTACTAAGTCGGTTTTTTTTGAAACACTACCCGTTACTTTAGCACCAAGTTGTTTTAATTTGGTTTTTGCTTCATCGCGCGTTAATAATGATAGAGTTCCTGTTAACACAATGGTTTTGTTAGAAAACGGAGAATCTGTTGTTAACAGTTCTACTTCTACATCTGGCCAGTGTATACCAATTTCCTCACTAATTAATTGATCAATTACCGTGCGGTTATGAGGTTCTTGAAAGAAGTCGATAATACTTTCTGCAATTACAGCACCAATATCATTTACCGATTGTAATTGTTCCAAAGATGCGTTTTCAATTGCTGTTAAATTTCCTAATTGATTAACTAAATTTTCTGCAGTTACTTCACCAACATTAGGAATACCAAGTGCAAAAATAAATCGATTTAAACTCGTATTTTTTGATTTATCTAATGCGTTCATTAAATTATTAGCTAATTTTTCACCAACTTTGTCTAATGAACATAAAATTGGTACTGTGAGTTTATAAAGATCTGCAGGTGTTTTCACATATTCTTTGTCAACCAATTGTTCAATTATTTTATCGCCAAAACCTTCGACATTCATTGCTCGGCGAGAAACAAAATGTTTTAAGGCCTCTTTACGTTGTGCCTGACAAATTAATCCTCCGGCGCAACGAGATATCGCTTCTCCTTCATCACGGACAATGATTGAACCACAAATCGGGCAGTGAGTTGGAAAAATAATTTCTTTAGTATCAGCAGGTCTTCGATCTTTAATTACTGCAACAATTTGTGGAATTACATCGCCTGCTCGACGAATGGTGACATAATCACCCTCACGAATACCTAAACGGATAATTTCATCACTGTTATGCAGTGTGGCATTGCTTACAATTACACCTGCAACTGAAACTGGCTCTAATCTTGCCACAGGCGTTATCGCACCAGTACGCCCAACTTGAAAGTCGACTTTATTTAGCTTTGTTACTTCTTCTTGTGCTGGAAATTTGAATGCGGTAGCCCAACGAGGTGCACGAGCAACGAAACCAAGTTGTTCTTGTTCAGCAATGCTATTTACTTTAATTACAACACCATCAATATCAAAATCTAATGACATTCTTTGCTCGCCAATTTGCTTAAAATAATCTAGTGCTTCTTCTGCACCATGGCGAATTTGAACTTTGTCACTTACTGGTAGACCCCAAGCTTTAAATTGCATTAGTCTTGCATAATGAGTATTCGGTAAGTCAGCTCCTTCATAAATACCAACGCCATAACAGAAAAAAGTAAGCGGTCTTTTGGCTGTAATTTTTGGATCTAACTGTCTTAATGAACCTGCCGCAGCATTCCTTGGATTCGCAAATATTTTTTCGTTGCGTTTTTCCGCCTCTGCATTCAATTTAGTAAAGCCTTTATGTGTCATAAACACTTCACCACGAACTTCTAAACGAGGTGGTATATTTTCACCTTGCAATACGAGAGGAATAGTTTTTATGGTTCGTACATTGGCGGTAATATCTTCGCCAGTTGTGCCATCACCTCGTGTAGCAGCTTGAATAAATTGGCCATTTTCATATATCAGACTTACAGCTAATCCATCAAGTTTTAGCTCGCAACAGTATTCAACGGCTTGATCTTCATCTAGCTCTAAGCGATCTTTTATTCTTTTATTAAAAGCGATAAAACTTGATTCATCAAAAACATTATCCAGAGATAACATAGGCAGTTGATGTTTGATCGAAGAAAATTGTGATAATGGGGCTCCCCCAACACGTTGAGTTGGTGAGTCAGGGGTAATGAGTTCGGGATGAGTGAGCTCTAGATTTTGTAGCTGTTTGATTAATTTATCATATTCCACATCTGGTATTTCAGGTGTATCCAGCACATAATAACAGTATTCATGATGTCTTATCAGGTTACGTAAAGTCGAGATCTGTTTTATTACATTTTGGTGAGATCCAGATTGCGATACTGAATGTTCAGTTATATTTGATTGTGGCATGATTTTAAACTCTTAAATTAACATGAAGGTTTTTAAATTTATTAATAAAATAGTATTTATAGGTATTTTAGAACAATAGATTTTAATAAAAATTGTCAATTAACTAATATAAGCCAGACTATTCCGCTAATTTTTTAGCGGAATAGTAGCAAAAATGAGGAATTTTAAACTGCTAGCTTAAATTTCATTACAAGCTTTCTTTATGCGTTCTTTATAACTATCGATTTTTTGTGGTGTCATCATGTGATGTTCATCATCTAAAACTACACCATTAACATCATCGGCGATACGTTGCGCAGTTTGTAGCATTAATTTGAAATTTTGTTGATTGTTTCCATGAGTTGGCGCAACCATAAAAATCGATACGCCAGGTGTTGTAAATTCGTGCATAGTTTCAGGATCTAGATGTCCTGGACTGATCATATTCGCCAAACTAAATAATATTGGTCCATTACCGGCAGGGTCAACATGGCGATGAAAAATACGCATATCGCCAAATTGGAATCCTGATTGCATGATGCTAGCTAATAGCATATCACCTTGTAGTTCCTTGCCATTTAAGCCAGTAACATTCAATACAATAATCTCAGTTTTAGTTTCTTCACTGTCGTTTATCGTAAGTTTTTCTTGTTTTTCAAGTTTTTCTTCCGATTGAGAATGATCAGTTATGATGTCCTCACCGACTTTAGTTGGTTTTTCATCTTCAGTATTTTCTTTAACTGGTTGAGCAGTAAAGTTATTCGATTGAAAATCGCTAGTCGATTCATTAGAAACCTTAATATCGATTTTCGGTTGTTGGTCGTCATCATCTGAAAACAGGTCGACTTGACGAGGCAGTTGTTCTTCTTCTTTTACTAATCCTTCATTAACATGGACATTAGTATCATCCTGTTTTGTTTTGCTTTTTGGCGTTAGTAAAATCACATCATCTTCATCATCATTATAGATGTCTTCATATTGCTGAGTATGTGTTGTGAATTTATCTTTTTTGCCTAACTTAAATAAAGAAGAACGTTCTTTTTTATTGATCCAAAGCCCATGAATTAATAATGCAATAATGACCAAGGATGCAACCACAATTAGAACAGTACGTAAATTATCCATAATACCCACTCAGAATTAAATTAAATATAGATTCAAATTATTCAATAATATAATTGAAAAAAAAGGATTAAAAAATACCACAATGAAATTTTTTTGCTTTTTACATTTAAGTTAAATCCATACTTACTTACTTATTACAGTGCGAAAACTATTTGTATATATTACTTTATTTCTACAAATAATCATAATTATCAATAGAATTTTTTTATAAATTCGCTTTTAAATCCAATAAGTCAGTTAATTTTTAGAACTCTGTGCTATTAAGGCGTTAAGACTCTTACAATCTATGCATATTTTTTGTAAAATCTCCGATCACTTTTGAATAATATTCATTGTTTTTATTAAAAAAATAATTATTAAGTTACCGAGGTCTTTTTTATATGAGATTTAATAAGCTATTACTTACTCTGCCAGTGGCATTAACTAGTCTATTATTATTAGCCAGTTGTGATAATAATCAATCACAAGATGGTGCTGGCCAATTACCAAAGGTAACTGTTTTTAAAGTTGAACCTTTAAACTATACCCTAAAAATAAACTTACCTGGACGGGTTGTTGCTTCCCAAATCGCTGAAATCCGACCACAGGTTAGTGGGATTGTACTAAATCGAGAATTTGAAGAAAGTTCAAATGTTAAAGCGGGTCAATCACTTTATCAAATTGATCCTGCTATTTATCAAGCTAATTATGATAGTGCAGTGGCCAGTGTAGCTAGCGCTAAAGCTAACGCTAATATAGCTCAACTAACCTTAAAACGTTATGCAGGACTTTTGAATACCAAATCAATCAGTCAACAAGAATATGATAAAGCTGCTGCTGATGCCAAACAAGCTGAGGCAAGTGTTTTAGTTGCTCAAGCAGCAGAGCACGCTGCCAAAGTTAATTTAGACTACACTAAAGTATACTCGCCAATTGATGGTTATATTGGTAAATCAAGTGTGACAGAAGGGGCATTAGTATCAGCAGGACAACCTGCTCCATTAGCTTTGGTACAACAACTTGATCCTATCTATGTTGATATGACTGAAGCTGCAACTCGTTATAATAAATATCTTCAAGATGAAAATATTATTTATGAGCCAGCTCAAGGTGACAATGTTGAGTTATTTTTTAATGATGGTTCAAAATACGCTTTACCAGGAAATATTAAATTTTCAGATATGACCGTTAATGAAACGACAGGAACTGTTACCCTACGATCGCAATTTTCTAATGCTGAAGGAAAAATCTTACCGGGGATGTTTGTAAAACCACAATTGACATTAGGTACAATTAAAAATGCGGTGTTGGTTCCGCAACAAGGCATTACTAGTAACCAAAAAGGTCAGTATACTGCTAAGATTTTAAAACCAGATAATACTGTTGAATATCGTCAAGACATTAAAATTTATACAGGTATAAGTGGTTATTGGGTTGTTACCAGTGGTATTGATGTTGGTGAACAAGTGATTACTACAGGTTTACTTAATTTAACTGCAGTAGAAAGGGGGCAACCAATGAAGGCTCAAGCGGTAGACAAACCAGCTACGCTTTCTCAAGAGCAATTAGACAATATCATCAAAAGCAGCGTGAAATAAAACAGGGGTAGAGTTAATTATGGCTAAGTTTTTTATTGATAGACCTGTTTTTGCATGGGTAATTGCTATCATGATGATGCTGGGCGGTGCTTTATGTATTAAGCTACTCGCTGTTGAACAGTATCCTGATATCGCACCACCAGCTGTTACGGTTTCTGCTGTTTATCCAGGGGCTGATGCTCAAACGATTGAGAATACAGTTACCCAATTGATTGAGCAAAACTTGACTGGTTTGGATAATTTGATCTATATGAAATCAACCAGTAGTGCCCAGGGGGTTGTACAAACAACTTTAACCTTTGCACCGGGTACTAGCCCTGATTTTGCGCAAGTTCAAGTTTTGAATAAAGTAGAGAGTATAAAATCACGCCTGCCAGAAAGTGTGCAAAAAAATGGGGTGTCGGTTGCTAAAAATAATACCAACTTCCTAAAAGTTATTGGTTTCTATTCTACCAATCCTCAAAAAACACAAGCAGATATTGCTGACTTTATTTATTCAACGGTACAAGATCAGATACGCCGTGTACAAGGGGTAGGTGATACTCAGTTATTTGGTTCTGAATATGCAATGCGTATTTGGTTAGATCCAAACAAACTTAATTATTTTAATCTATCTATTGAGGAAATTATTGCTGCGATTCAGGCGCAAAATGCGCAGGTTACTGCTGGGCAACTTGGTGCTTTACCAGCAACTGAAGGACAAGAGCTTAATGCAACCATTACAGCTCAATCACGGTTAAAAACACCTGAGCAATTTCAAAATATTTTAGTTCGAGTTAACACAGATGGTTCAAACATCTTATTAAAAGATGTCGCCAAGGTTGAAATTGGCGCGGCTGATTATAACTTTCTTTCACGTTATGACGGTAAACCATCAGCTGGTTTAGGTATTTATTTGGCGACAGGTGCAAACCAACTCGATACATCAGCAAAAGTTGACCAAAAAATTCAAGAGTTATCACAGATTTTTCCTGAGGATATCAAATTTGCCTATCCTTATGATACAACTCCGTTCGTTAAGTTATCGATTAATAACGTAGTTCATACATTAATTGAAGCAATCATATTGGTTGTTATCGTTATGTATGTCTTTTTACAAAATCTGCGTTCTACACTTATTCCAACTATCACCGTACCAGTTGTGTTGTTAGGTACGTTTGCAGTTTTATATATATGTGGATTTACTATTAATACGTTATCCATGTTTGCTATGGTGCTTGCCATCGGTCTTCTGGTCGATGATGCCATCGTGGTAATTGAGAACGTTGAACGTATTATGCATGACGAAGGACTTTCGCCTTATGATGCTACTGTTAAATCGATGGAACAAATTACTTCGGCACTAGTAGGTATCGCCGTGGTACTATCAGCGGTATTTGTACCAATGGCATTTTATGGTGGTGCAGCAGGGGGGATCTATCGTCAATTTTCAATCACAATTGTAACATCGATGGCTTTATCAGTATTGATGGCAATTGTATTAACACCAGCTCTTTGTGCGCAAATTTTAAAAGCGCCATCGAAAAATAAAGTTAAGATAACTACGCTAGGCGAAAAATTAGAAAGCATACCTCCGTTTAGCTGGCTTTCAATCGGAACTAAATGGTTTTTTAATAAGTTCAATAATTTATATAACAAGAGTTTACATGCCTATGAAAAAGGTGTGATTAAATTTATTCGTTATCCGCTAATTTCATTTGTTTGCTATGTCTTGATAGTTGTTGGCTTAGTGTTTGGCTTTAACCGTTTACCAACTGGTTTCTTACCAAATGAAGATCAGGGGGTGTTGATTGTAATGGTTGAGTTACCACCTGGTGCGACACTAGAACAAACCATGGGTGTATTGAACAAAACCTCTCAATTTTATATGAATGAAAAAGCCGATTCAGTTAAGGAAATCTTTACCGTTGCTGGTTTTAGTATGGTTGGTCGTGGACAAAACATGGGACTAGGTTTTATTCGCTTAAAAGATTGGGATGAACGGAAACGCCCGGATCAAAAAGTGGATGCATTAGTTGGTAGTGGTTGGGGATTTGCTTCTACTATTACTGAAGGTCGTGTCATTATTACTAATGTACCGGCTGTACCATCACTTGGTATGGCAAATGGTTTTTCTTACATGTTAAAAGATACCGCTGGACTTGGCCATGAGGCACTGATGGGGGCATTTTTCCAATTATTGGGTCAAGCTGCACAGAATCCTAATCTACAACAAGTTCGTCCAGGTAGTATGCTAGATGTTCCACAATATAAGATTAATGTTGATTTTGAAACGGCCCAAGCACTTGGTGTTGCAGTAAGTAGCGTAAATACCGTACTTTCAACAGCATTGGGTTCTGCTTATATTGATGATTTTGTTTATAACAATCGGGTTAAAAAAGTCTATTTACAATCTGATTCAGCTTATCGAATGTTACCTGATGATTTCAGCTTTTGGCATGTTAAAAATCAAAAAGGTGAAATGGTTCCTTATGATGCATTTGCTACTACAACTAAGAGTTATGGTTCGCCATCTTTAGTTCGTTATGATGGAGTTGCAGCGATGGGCATCAGTGGATCAGCTGCACCAGGTATGAGTTCTGGACAAGCTATGGCAATAATGGAAAAATTATCTAAAAACTTACCGAAAGGTTTCTCGTATGATTGGACAGATATTTCTTACCAAGAACGTCAAACAGGTTCGCAAACGACAACACTTTATCTTATCTCACTTATTGTAGTGTTCTTATCATTAGCTGCATTATATGAAAGTTGGACTGTACCTATTTCTATCTTATTCGTTATCCCATTAGGTATTATTGGTACTGTATATGCAACTATGTTTAGAGGCCTTGATAATGATATCTACTTTATCGTTGGTCTATTAACAACGATGGGTCTATCAGCTAAGAATGCTATTTTGATCGTAGAATTTGCTAAAGATGCACTAGAAAAAGAAGGTAAGTCATTAATTGATGCAACATTAGAAGCTTGTCGCTTACGCTTACGCCCAATTTTAATGACTTCATTTGCCTTTATCCTCGGTGTTTATCCACTGGCTACCAGTAGCGGTGCCGGTTCTGTAAGTCAGAAGGCGGTAGGTACAGGGGTTATTGGTGGTATGTTAACGGCAACGTTCTTAGCGATATTCTATGTTCCGTTATTCTTCTTATTTATAACGAAATTATTCACTAAACATAAGAATAAAGTGGTGTTGCCAGCTAACTATACTGGTAAAACAGAGAAATAGTTAATGAATAATTAATATGAACTTAAAGCACCAATAATATTGGTGCTTTTTTTTATCTAACTTTTAATTGATTGCTTATTTGAAATTTTAGTTTAACGTTTTTATTCAGTTGAAATAAAAGTTGAGGAAAGGGGTTTTTAGGCTATAAAAGCAGGACATTAATAAAGAATAGTTTCAGGTTATCTATGTGATTTGATTAATTGTTGACTCATATGGGCATGGGTAATTGCTATGGCTAGTGCATCTGCCGCATCCGCCTGAGGACTTGCTGGTAATTTCAATAGTAGTTTAACCATATGTTGAACTTGTTTTTTGTCGGCAGCCCCAGTGCCAACCACACTTTGCTTAACCAAGCGAGCAGCATATTCAAAAACAGGTAAATCATGATTGACTGCAGCAACAATTGCAGATCCTCGTGCTTGGCCTAATTTTAAAGCAGAATCGGCATTACGTGCCATAAAGACTTGTTCTATAGCAAACATGTCCGGTTGAAATTGAAGAATAATTTCACTTACACCTGCATAGACACGTTTTAATCGTGTGGGTAAATCATCGACAGCAGTGCGAATACAGCCACTGCCAAGATAGGTAAGTTGTCGTCCCGTCTGACGAATTACGCCATAACCCGTCAAACGAGAGCCTGGGTCAATACCCAGAATGATAGTCATTAGAGTGTTGCAGCAACTTCGTCTGACACTTCTCCGTTATGATAAACCTCTTGAACATCATCACAATCTTCAAGCATGTCGATAAGACGTAGTAGTTTTGGTGCAGACTCAATATCAAGATCAACTTTGGTTGCTGGAATCATTGAAACTTCAGCAGATTCAGCTACTAAACCGGCTGCATCAAGTGCATCTTTAACTTCACCGAATGATTCTGGTGTAGTAAATACATCAATTGCACCATCATCATAAGTAACCACATCATCCGCACCAGCTTCAAGCGCAGCATCCATTACTTGATCTTCATCAGTTCCAGCAGGATAAGAGATTACACCTTTTTTAGTAAATAAATAAGACACTGAACCATCAGTACCTAAGTTACCACCAGTTTTAGTAAAAGCGTGACGAACTTCAGATACAGTTCGGTTTCGGTTGTCACTTAAGCATTCAACCATTACTGCAGTACCTGCAGGTCCATAACCTTCATAGATGATAGTTTCCATATTTGTATCATCTTCACCACCGACACCACGAGCAATTGCTCTGTTCATGGTATCTCGAGTCATGTTGTTAGATAATGCTTTGTCCATAGCAGCACGTAGACGAGGGTTAGACGCTGGATCGCCACCACCAAGTTTTGCTGCGGTTACAAGTTCGCGAATAATTTTGGTAAAGATTTTACCGCGCTTAGCATCTTGAGCTGCTTTGCGATGTTTGGTATTGGCCCATTTACTATGACCTGCCATAAAATTCTCCAGATTAAATAATTTAAAAATCGTGCTATTTTAACAAACTTTTAACTAAAGTTCATTATCAATCTATTTATTGATTTTATACTTGAATATAATCAGAATTTTTCTTATTTACACTTAAAGTATGAAAATGAAATGAACTGATTTTCATCAAAAGGTAAATTTAATTTTTATTTCTTGTCAACAAAGAGAAATATAGCATAGGAAAAAAATTAACAAACAAAAAGCGCCTTATTGATTAGGCGCTTTTAAATTATCTAATAATATATGTTTAAGTATCGACTAACTCATTCCATATTGTTTTAATTTTTTGCGTAAAGTACCACGGTTGATACCAAGCATATTTGCTGCTCGAGTTTGATTGCCACGAGTATATTGCATAACCATATCAAGGAATGGGTGTTCAACTTCAGCTAACACTAATTCGTATAGATCAGTAGGATCTTCACCATTTAATTGTGATAAATAGTTTTTTAAAGCTTGTTTTACCGAATCCCGCAAAGGTTTTTGTGTTATTTGGTCTTGTGAGTTTACAGTTGTAAATTTAAGTGCTGCAGCTGTAACGCGTTGTTCTGACATAGTATATTTAACTCTTTTATTTGTTTCTAATTTGACTAAAAAATGCTTTTAGTGTTTTTACTTGCTCACTTGTATTGCTAAGTACACTAAATAAGCGCCTGAATTGATCACTGCCAGCATAGTTCTTGGTATACCAATTTACATGCTTTCTGGCAATCCGTAATCCTTTGTATTCTCCATAGAATTGATAAAGTTCTTCAAGGTGTGTTAACACTATTTGCTCAACTTCATCAATTGACTTATTTTTCTTTAACTGTCCGTGTGCTAAATAGAATGCAATTTCTTCAAATATCCAAGGTCGCCCTTGTGCCGCTCGGCCGATCATTATACCATCAGCTTGCGTATATTTAAAAACATCTTTTGCTTGTTCTGGGGTACAAATATCACCATTGGCAATTACCGGAATAGTTACCTTTTCTTTAACTGCTTTAATGGATTCATATTCGGCCTTTCCATTGAATAAGCATGCACGACTTCGCCCATGAATAGTAATGGCCTTTATGCCACAATCTTGCGCAATTTGTGCGATTTCAATGCAATTTCTATTATTTTTATCCCATCCAGTCCGAGTTTTTAATGTTACTGGTACATCAACAGCACCAACAACTTTCTGCAAAATAGTTTTTATCAGTTCTGGATACTGCATTAAAGCAGAACCAGCTAATTTTTTATTCACTTTTTTAGCCGGACATCCCATATTGATGTCAATTAACTGAGCGCCATGCTTGACGTTAAATTCAGCAGCTCTTGCCATTTCATCCGGCTCTGAGCCAACGATTTGAACTGCACGTATACCGACATCATCACTTGAAATCATTCTTAATGCTGATTTATCAGTATGCCAAACGTCAGAATTTGCTAAAAACATTTCAGAGACAGTCATCCCTGCACCAAATTTGTGACATAAGTTGCGAAACGGTTTGTCACTTATTCCTGCCATGGGGGCTGCAATCAGATTGTTTTTTAAGTTGACCTTTCCGATACTAAGCGAATTAAGGCCGGCTATATTACGCATTTTTTCTCGAAGTTAAAAGGGGTAATGTTAATTTTTTATAATTTTTTACCAGTTATACGGCACCATTCATCTTGTTCAATAACCGGATCAAGTACAAACTCAGTTTGATATGCATCACATACGCTTTGTGATTGATTAGCTAAGATACCAGATAGTCCAAGTTCTCCTGATGGTTTTACTAATTTACTAATCTGTGGTTTAAGTTCTTTCAATGGTCCAGCCAATATGTTAGCTACTACCACATCCGCTTGTAAATTATCAGGAATATCTTTTGCTAAATAAAGCTCAATCTTTTCACTTACTTTGTTACGTTCAGCATTGTCACAACTTGCTTGGATTGCTTGAGGATCAATATCAATGCCTATAACTCTTGCTGCCCCTAATTTTAACGCCGCAATGGCTAAAATACCTGAACCACATCCATAATCGATCACAATTTTGTTATTAAGATCGAGACTGTCTAGCCAAGTTAAGCATAAAGCTGTCGTAGGGTGAGTCCCTGTACCAAAAGCTAAACCAGGATCTAACATTACATTAACCGCATTGGGATCTGGTATTTCACGCCAGCTAGGGCAGATCCATAATCGTTTACCAAATTGCATTGGATGGAAATTATCCATCCATTCTCGTTCCCAGTCTTTATCTTCCAATTGTTCGATTTTATAAGAATATTGCTCAAGATTTAAAATTGCTTTTAACTCGTCAATATCTGTTTCAGCATCATATAATCCGACAACATCGGTATTCCCCCAAAGTTTTGTTTCACCAGGTAAAGGTTCAAAAACAGGGTTATCAAAAGTATCTTGAAAAGTGACTGACACTGCCCCTGATTCTTCTAATTGTTCGCTAATACTTTCAGCTAAATCACTAGTAGTGTTAATTCTGAGTTGAATCCAAGGCATAATTTTTTCCTATTTGGCCCAAATGATTGGCAATAATAAATATAACTAATCCAATAAGTAATGATGGCACTATTGGATGGAAAGCATAAATTTTAATGTTATAAACAGCAAGTAATGTGTAGCTTATAGCACCCGCAAACATCGAGCAAAAAGCACCTGTTGAATTAGCTTTTTTCCAATATAATCCTAGTACTAGAGGCCATAAGAATACTGCTTCAAGTCCACCAAAAGCTAATAAATTAAGCCATATGATCATTTCTGGTGGGTTCCATGCAGCGACAATTAATAAACCACCAAAAATAAAGGTGATGATAATTGATATGCGAGTAAGCATTTTATCACTAAATTTAGTATTTGGTCTCATGGTTAAGAACAGGTCTTTAATAATTACAGATGAAACTTGTAATAATTGTGCATTAATGGTGGACATAATTGCTGATAATGGTGCTGCCAAAAAGATTCCTGCCGCTAAAGGTGGTAAAACCTTTATAATTAATGTTGGCACAATTTGGTCTGGAATCGTTAAATCACTTATTATTGCTCTTCCAAGGGCACCAGATAAATGCATAGTTAACATGATGATTGTTACAACTGTAGTACCAATAATAATGCCTTGATGAACCGCTTTACTATCTTTATAAGCCATGCAACGAACAGCAGTATGTGGTAAACCAACAACCCCAAAGCAGACTAGAACCCAGAACGAAGCCATAAAAGGGAAGTCCATAAAATTGTCAGGGCCTTGAGGTGTTAATAAAGCAGGATCGATCCGATTTAAACGATCCATAATATTTGTAATGCCACCACCAGCATAAATAATGGCAACTAATAGCAAAATCGCGCCAATTATCATTACCAACCCTTGAAATGCATCATTTAATATGCTGGCTCTAAACCCGCCAAAGGCAGTATAAATTACTGTACCGATACCAAAAATAAGTAATCCTATATCATAGGGAATACCTACAGATGATTGTAACAATCGGGCCCCACCGACAAATTGTACGGTCATTGCACCAATAAAAGCCGCAATAAGAGCTATACTGGCAAACCATACAATTAGCTTGCTTTTATAATGAGAATAGAGCATATCACTTAGCGTTATTGCATTGTATTTACGAGCTAAAATTGCGAATTTTTTGCCAAGAATACCAAGTGATAATAATACGGTTGGCACTTGAATCATCGACAACAGAACCCAACCGAGACCATATTTATAAGCAGCCCCTGGTCCACCGATAAAAGAACTGGCACTAATATAAGTTGCAGCTAAAGTCATTGCCAGTAAAAAACCGCCCATAGTCCGATTACCAATAAAATAATCAGTAAATTGGTTCACTTTTTTTCGTTTTGCATATGCATAAATTGATAATGCAAATACAAATATAAGATAAATAACAAGAGGAAGAATAATATCTAATTGCACGGTTTAATGGCCTATTCTAGTGGAATATTTTTAAATTGTTTTTTTACTATAACAAAACACAACAAGATAAAACCCAATGGTACAAATATACAGGATAGTTCAAACCATAATGGTAAACCCAAAAATCCGGTTTGATTTTTGACAGTATATGCAGTAATTACCCATGCAGCGAAGTAAATGATAGTCAGTAGCAATGAAAGTTTTGCTTCTTTATTAGCTTGCTTGTAACGAGTATCCATATTAAATAAATGGTTAAGTGATTTGGGGTGGCTTAGAGTAAAAGAAAGTAGTTAACTTAGCAAGTATGTTGCAATTTATGCAACATAATATTTTAAATATATCAATTTCCGCAATTATGCTTTTACGGTATAGTTCTTACAACTTGATTATAAGTAACTCAACTCATGGAGAGAATAATGTCAAATTATTTTAATACACTAAATTTACGCGAAAAATTAGAACAATTAGGTCAATGTCGTTTTATGGCGCGTGATGAATTTGCATCAGAAGCTAATTTTTTAAAAGGCAAAAAAATTGTCATCGTAGGTTGTGGTGCACAAGGTCTTAACCAAGGGCTAAATATGCGTGATTCTGGTTTAGATATCGCTTATGCACTACGTAAAGAAGCTATTGATGAAAAAAGAGCATCATGGAAAAAAGCTACTGAAAATGGTTTTAAAGTAGGAACTTATGAAGAATTAATTCCAACAGCTGATTTGGTTATCAACCTTACTCCTGATAAACAACATTCTGCTGTAGTACAAGCTGTACAACCATTAATGAAAAAAGATGCGGCATTAGGTTATTCACATGGTTTTAATATCGTTGAAGTTGGTGAAAAAATCCGTCCTGATATTACTGTTGTTATGGTTGCGCCAAAATGCCCAGGAACAGAAGTTCGTGAAGAATATAAACGTGGATTTGGCGTCCCAACCTTGATTGCTGTGCATCCAGAAAATGATCCGAAAGGCGAAGGTCTAGCAATTGCTAAAGCATGGGCGGCTGCAACAGGTGGTCATCGTGCCGGTGTTTTACAATCCTCTTTTGTTGCTGAAGTTAAATCAGATCTAATGGGTGAACAAACTATTTTATGTGGAATGTTACAAACTGGATCATTACTTTGCTTCGATAAATTGGTCGCTGATGGCGTAGATCCTGCATATGCGTGTAAATTATTGCAATTTGGTTGGGAAACGATCACTGAAGCATTAAAACAAGGTGGTATTACCTTAATGATGGATCGTTTATCAAATCCAGCTAAATTACGTGCTAATGCATTAGCTAAAGAATTAAAAGTGATCATGACTGATCTTTATCGTAAACATATGGATGACATCATTTCTGGTGAGTTTTCATCTACTATGATGAAAGATTGGGCTAATGATGATGTTAATTTATTGAAATGGCGTAAAGAAACTGGTGAAACTGCATTTGAAAAAGCGGCAGAATATCAAGGTAAGATTGATGAACAAGCTTATTTCGATCAAGGTGTTGTAATGGTTGCTATGGTTAAAGCTGGTGTTGAACTTGCCTTTGAAACAATGCTTGAATCTGGCATTTTACCTGAATCAGCTTATTATGAATCATTACATGAGTTACCACTTATTGCAAATACTATTGCCCGTAAACGACTATATGAAATGAATGTTGTTATTTCAGATACCGCTGAATATGGTAACTATTTATTTGCCAATGCTGCTGTACCATTATTAAAAGAGAAATTTATGCCAATGTTACAAGCAGGTGATTTAGGAAAAGCAATTCCTGAAGGCAGTGTTGATAATGCGCAATTACGTGATGTTAACGAGGCTATTCGTCATCATCCAATCGAAGTTATTGGACGTAAACTTCGTAGCTATATGACTGATATGAAACGTATTAATGTTGCAAGTTAATTTTATCAACTGATTACTAAAAGGTGCTAAATAGCACCTTTTTTTATGCTAAAAATTTGTTAATTACAATTATATGAACTTACTATTTCTGTGCAAATTAAATTTGATCCGAAAGGATCATTAAGATCTATATTTGGATCTAACTTAGATCATTTGGATCTTTGATGAATTGCAATAAAATTTTTAAAAATTAAATAATTAAAATTTTTTTATTTTAAATTTTTATTTATTTTTTATATAAATTATGGTATATTTTGTTCAAATTTAGTTCAATTTGAAAGGATGAAATATCAATGAAAATGGCTTTTCGACCAACAGATAGCTGGCGTTGGTATTTTGATAATGAATATGACAGTTTAATGCTTGAAATTTCATCTGAAATGCTATTTCGTTGTAATTATGCTAGCAAAATATTAATCCCAGATGTATTTAATGAGTTTTCTTTTTCAGTTGATGATGCAACGGCTTACTACCAGTTTTATGATAGCTGTCAATCATTGGCGTTAACTGACTCACAAAAAATTGAATTATCCATTAATGCAATTGTTGCCGCAAACTTTTTAAAGCCACAAATGCCTAAAAGCTGGTATTTTTCTCAACAGCCAATGCTCTACCAGCCTAAAGTGGCAGATATTGTTACTGTAAATATGCAAGAAACTGGCCAACAAATATGTTTATTGGTGGTTGAAGCGGGTGAGAACGCCTCACTTTGTATTATTGCTCAACCAACGTTTATAGCGATGAACAAAACCTTTTACTTTTCAGAAGCAATCAAAGTGATGAATGACAGATTAGCTTTAGTTAACACACTAGTAGAAACAGAAAATTCAATAGGTTCTGAGCATGAACAATTAGAATTAAAAGCTATTTCTTAATTAAAATAATTTTATTTTAAATGAGTAGCTACCTCTACTCATTTATTCATTTGTAACATGGTAATCTTAGTATCAATTTAATATTATTGAAAAAAGCTTAAATCGCATTTTATAATGATTCAAAGAAAGTACAGTTGTAGAGTGCGAACACAGAAATATAAATAAAAAAATAACTTTCTAAACATCCATAATAACCTTTTATCTATATTTTAATTTTAATAAATTTCTCATTTTGCTAGTTCTATAGTGATATCACCTTTTGGTATACAACTACAAGCAAGAATACGTTTATTTTGTTTTACCGCTGATTGAGTTAATGATTCTACATTGCCTTTTTTTAATAATACTGAGCAGCGGCCACAAACTCCGGCTCGACAAGAATTAGGTAGTGAAATATGATGTTGTTCGAGTTGTTCTAAAATTGTTTGCTGATTATTACCAACAATTTTTTTATCTTCGAATGTAATTGTACACGGTTGAGAGTCTTTTGTTGCTTGTCTAGGGAAGTTTTTTATGTAATTTTTAGCTGGTTGCCGCTCAATTATCTCAATTTTATCACCAATAGATACAGTGCCATGATTGCGAGCAATCATATTCATGCCGAAATCGATTTTACCTTCTCGATCCGCTCTAAAGTAACTTAAAGTTCTCAATGGTTCATTATTAGGTAATGCTTTGGCTGAATTGATATTGAATGTGGTTAATACACAACGAGTACAAGGTTTAACAATATCAAAAATTACTTCGCCTATTTTAATCGTTTTCCAGCCATCTTCAGCAAACGGAATAGCTCCATCAATAATAATATTGCCACGAAATTGGCGAATATCTAATTTTTCCGAGCACTGTTGTTCCAGATAATTGAATGAAGCTTGATTTAATAATAAATAAGGATAACCATCAGCAAAGCTTACCGGTACATCAGGATAGCGTTTAGTTTTTCTGGTTAGATGTTTACCTATCCAGCGTATTTGTACATCTTTTTCGAGAATATTACTAAAAAATTGATTAACTTTTATTGGTGCAATATGGGAAGTGAAGTGATTTCCCCAGACCTCTGTGGCTTCATTGCTTAATGAAAACTCATCAAAATCAATAATTATTGATTCGTTAGTTGGCAGCGAAACCGCTATCTGATTGTTGTGTAATGTGGTTTTTAGTTTCAACAGTTCTGGATATTGTCTAGCCGTAATAAAAGTGCCATCAGGTTCACTTAACATCAAAACGCGGTCATGTTCAAAACCACCATTAATACTATTGGCTACTGTTAATGCAATACCTTGCATTGATTTAATCGGATAGATAAATAGTTGGTTAACTTTGATCATTATGTTTAAAAATTTAAATTTATTATTAAATAAAATTATATAGCCAATTTCTCATAGTAGCAGAATAAATATGGTAAATTATTTTAATTTACTTAATCATCTAATTTTTGATAACTGATATCAACAATAACGTAATACGTTTTACCATTAGGTGTTACAACTGATATTTCATCGTCAATTTTATGACCTATTAACGCTCTAGCAACAGGACTATTAATTGATATCCAATTTTTTTTCGGATCAAATTCATCAGCACCAACAATACGATAAATGTGCAATTCTCCAAATTCATCTTCTAATTTGACCCATGCGCCAAAAAAAACCTTACCCTCTTGACGCGGATCAGGATCGACAATTTTTAAGATCTCTAAGCGTTTAGTCAAGAATCGTACACGTCTATCAATTTCTCTTAGTCGTCTTTTTCCATAGATATATTCGGCATTCTCACTACGATCGCCGAGTGCGGCCGCATCAGATACCGCTTGGGTAACTCTTGGTCTTTCTTCTTTCCATAAATATTTCAGTTCACGATCGAGTGCCAAGTAGCCCTCTCTTGTTATATAATTAGCTTTTTGCATGATGAATATAAATTCCGTTAATCGACAAGATATACAGAGATACCATGATAAATAATCAAATAAGCCATATTATAGCGGGTGAATTAACCGTAAAACCAGAACAAGTTTTAGCAGCCATTCAATTATTAGACGATGGAAGCACCGTGCCATTTATTGCTCGGTATCGTAAAGAGGTAACGGGAGGATTAGATGATACCCAGTTACGTACTTTAGATAGTCGTTTAAGTTATTTGCGAGAACTTGAAGATCGTAAACTAACGATTTTAAAATCAATTGAGGAACAAGGTAAATTAACCTCTGAATTAAGCCAAAAAATTACCAATACCCTTAGTAAGACCGAATTAGAAGATCTCTATCTCCCTTATAAGCCAAAACGTCGTACTCGTGGGCAAATTGCAATCGAAGCAGGTCTTGAACCACTTGCTGATGATTTATGGCAACGCCCAGATCTCAATCCAGAAGCAGAAGCAGAAAAATATATTAATACTGATAAAGGTATTACTGATACTAAATCTGCATTAGATGGTGCGCGTTATATTTTAATGGAGCGTTTTGCTGAAGATGCAACTTTACTAGCTAAGGTTCGTCATTATCTTTGGAATAATGCCCACCTTGTTTCTCAAGTTATTGCCGGTAAAGAAGAAGAGGGCGCTAAATTTAGAGATTATTTTGCTCAAAGTGAACTTATTTCAAAAGTGCCTTCACATCGGGCCTTAGCCATGTTTCGTGGTCGAAATGAAGGATTTTTACAACTTTCTTTAAATGCAGATCCTCAATATGAAGAAGCACCTAAAGAAAGCTATTGTGAGCAGATTATCACCGAACATTTAGGCATTAGATTTAATGATCAATTAGCCGACAAATGGCGAAAAGCTGTGATCAATTGGACATGGCGCATTAAAATCTTAATGCACATGGAAACTGAACTTATGACTACGCTGCGAGAACGAGCCGAAGAAGAAGCTATTAATGTTTTCGCCGCTAATCTACACGATATGTTAATGGCGGCACCGGCGGGCATGAAAGTCACCATGGGGATGGATCCAGGTTTGCGAACTGGTGTTAAAATTGCCGTTGTTGATGCCACCGGAAAATTAGTCGCAACAGAAACTATCTATCCTCATACCGGTCAGGCGGATAAAGCGGCAATGGTTGTTGCTGCGTTATGTATAAAATATCAAGTTGAACTTGTCGCAATCGGTAATGGTACTGCTTCACGAGAGACTGAACGTTTTTATCTTGATGTGCAGAAAAAATATCCAGAAGTAAAAGGTCAGAAAGTGATTGTCAGTGAAGCCGGGGCTTCAGTTTATTCGGCTTCAGAACTTGCGGCACAAGAGTTTCCTGATTTAGATGTA
Source organism: Gilliamella sp. W8128 (assembly GCF_016100545.1). Lineage (NCBI taxonomy): Bacteria > Pseudomonadati > Pseudomonadota > Gammaproteobacteria > Orbales > Orbaceae > Gilliamella > Gilliamella sp. W8128. The sequence goes on along the minus strand of NZ_JACFSE010000005.1, from coordinate 123,492 downwards.
TCAATTCGGGGGGCGGTTTCCATTGCGCGACGTTTGCAAGATCCATTAGCTGAATTAGTGAAAATTGATCCAAAATCGATAGGTGTTGGTCAATATCAACATGATGTAAGTCAAACTCAACTTGCGAAAAAACTTGATGCGGTGGTTGAAGATGGGGTTAATGCGGTAGGGGTTAACTTAAATACCGCTTCAATGATGCTACTTGCACGTATTGCCGGCCTTAATAAAGTAATTGCTCAAAATATTGTCGATTGGCGTAACGAAAACGGTAAATTTGCCGATAGAAAACAATTATTAAAAGTGCCACGATTAGGTCCCAAAGCTTTTGAACAATGTGCTGGCTTTTTAAGAATTATGGAAGGTGCAAATCCGCTTGATGCATCAGCCGTTCATCCGGAAGCCTATCCTGTTGTTGAAAGGATTTTAGAAAAAAATCATAAAGCCTTAAAAGACATTTTAGGTGATTCGAATTATCTTAAATCACTAAAAGCTATCGATTATGTGGATGACCATTTTGGTGTACCGACAGTAACGGATATTATTAAAGAATTAGATAAACCAGGGCGCGATCCTCGGCCAGAATTTAAAACCGCACAATTTGCCGATAATATTGAAACAATGGAAGATTTAAAAATTGGCATGATTATGGAAGGAGCGGTAACTAATGTAACTAATTTTGGCGCTTTTGTGGATATCGGTGTGCATCAAGATGGTCTAGTTCATATTTCAGCATTATCAGATCGATTTGTTGATGATCCGCGAAGCATAGTAAAAGCAGGCGATATTGTTAAAGTGAAAGTAATAGAAGTTGATATTGCCCGAAAACGTATTGCTTTATCAATGCGTTTAGATGATACAGCTACGCCGAAACTTGATAGTAGCAGATCGGCTAACAATAAGGTATCTAATAAAAATCAATCTGCTGCCACGCTGACTAACAGTGCTATGGGGAATGCATTTGCTGCGGCATTTAAAAAAGGCAAGTAATTATATATCAAAATAAAAAGAGGGGATTTATCCCCTTTTTGATTATTGAGATATAACTTAATTAGTATCTTTAATTTTAAATTCTTCAATGAATTAGTATTAATAAACGGAAAATAATTTTTTTTACTATTCCCTTATCAAAGTATAATCATATATAATAATGCTACTACTGAATTTGAATTAATTATTAACTGTTTTCAAATTCAGTTTCTTTATTGAGTCTTACCTTTTTAGCTTTTCCAAATTTTGTCTGATGTTCTTATTTTACAAGTTTTAAAATTTAGGATGTTACGATTTAAGTCTTAAACAACAATCAAATTGTTGTAGTCAAATTATTTTGTTCGAGCCGTGTATTAGATATGGATGAATTTCTGTTAGAAAAATAACGATTTTAATTGTCTTAGCTCTGATATTAACGGGTAACAATTTTTGAACAACTTATAAAAATTGTTAATTCACTAATGCTTCAAATCAATAATCTTATTCGGATAGGCGGAGAAGTTTATGAGTAGAGGAGTAGCGATGAATAATTGTACTGTTGTTTTAAAAAAAATTTCTTTGAAATTATTTTTCAAAAAGAGATTATTTCTATTAATGTTATTGATTTTTTCCAATAATCTATTTGCAATTTTATCATTCTCCGTGACTACGCAAATGTATATTCATGGTAATGCTCCTGAGATTCAAGTGTCAGGTGGTACAAAAGCGCTTAATGGTATTCAACTAAAATTGCAGGTACCAAACAGTGATCCTCTAGTTATTACTCCTGGTTCATCTAATCAAATATCAGTTGCCTTTGATACTTCACCAAGTATGTATTCGTTTGATGTTGATTTTTCGACTATGACTAATGATGATATTATTGATATTGACGGTGATTATTTGGGAAGTAGCAATAATTTTAAAGTGGATAGTGTAACAGCTGAATGGCGTGATAGTAATAATAATATAATTCCTTCTGATTCAACAGCTCCATTAGGTAGTAATATTTGTAATTCAGCTACTTATAAAGGTGATTCAACACTAAAACTTACTTTTAGTATTTCTGCTAAAACTCAGTATGGTAATCCCGCCGAATCTCAGCCTAAAGAAATTTCAAAAACATTTACCGTAAAAGCTAACGATGGTATTTGTTATATTAGACCAGGGGTATTAGCCATAATTGCAAAAGGTGGTTGGAGCGAAACGGATAATTGGTTGTCGTACGGTGCAGATACTATCAATCGTACAGATGCTTACAATCCAGATCAATTTGTTTTACATTCAGGATTTAAAGCTTCAGCTACTGATTCAACAGGTCATCATTTCCCTACTACTGCATTTCCTGAAGCAAGATTTAGAATTGTACCCGTAAATGCAATATCTAATTATACTTATACATTAGTTAAAAATCCTAATGGTGCTTTAATAAGTACTGCAAGGAGTTCAAATCCAGATTCAAAAAGTGAATTTAAATTTACTGACAATGCTCCCGCAAAAGATGATCAATTTATAATATTGGTAAAGAATAATCAGACTAAAGCTCAGTTTTATTATCGTTTTTCATTAAATCATTGGATGTATATATACCAACAACAGTTAAATTGGGTAGATTATAATACCGCTGAAAGGTTGTGCACTGCTAATAACGACCGATTACCATCTAGAGCCGAATTAACCAATTCATTTTTAGCTACTGGTGTAACAAATAATGAAAATTGGTATATACCTCAAAACGGTTATAAAAGAGCTATCGGTGAAGGATTAATATCCGAGTGGGGAAAACTGTATCCATATGCGCCTAATGGTATTGATAATTCAGGAAGAGATATGATGGCAGATATAACGGATTCTTTAAAACACTTTGTTGCTTATGACTTTTATTTCACTTACGAATTGTCGCAATTAAAAGATAACAATGGTTGGACAAGGCGTTATAGTATTGGTTCTGTTGAAGGTAATGTTATTGTAGAGCCAGATTCCGCTTTTACTATGTGTGTTAAGTACTGATAATTTTGCGATATTTTATGTTTCATTACAAAATTGCTAATATTTTGTAATGAAACTTCTTTTGATGCGTTTTAGTTAAATAAATTTATTACTCTAATATATTCTTAATATTATAGCCAAACGAAAAACTTCAATTTTTTGAGCTTGTAGACCTTTTAAGGTAGATAGCTATTGCCACTAGTCGCTTCGTTTATGATCTTGTTTTCAAAATATTACAAATATACACTCGGCAAAATAATATTCTGTAATCCATAATGTTTTAATTTAGCAGCAAAAGATTCGATTTGCTGTTGTGTAGCCGCTGGCCATGTTTTGGCTATGCCATGTACACCATGATTATGAAAAGCATTAATTCTGACTTTAATTTGTGGATTGAGTCTTATTAGAAAATCAGCAAGTTGTTTAGCACTGTTTTGCAAATCAGTATGCGCAGGAATCACTAAAAACCGGACTTCATGCAGTTTTTCTATTTGGGCAAGATATTCAATGGTCTGTTTGACGCGATCATTATCCCGACCAGTAAGTTTTTTATGCACTTGAGTATCCCAAGCTTTCAGATCGATCATCGCACCATCCATGACTCTTTCAACTTTTTGCCAGCCAGTTTTTGCTAAGTAACCATTACTATCAATAAAACAAGTCAGGTGTTTTAAATCATCTGCTTGTTTAATTGCTTGAAATAATTTTTTAATAAAAGGTAATTGTAATGTCGCTTCACCACCGCTAATTGTAATGCCATTTAGAAAAGGTAAGTATTTACGAATTTCGAGTAGAATATCTTCAACATTGTAGTTATAGGTCATTGGTGTGGATTGATAATTACAGGTATTAATACAGGTATCACATTGCTGGCAATTTGAAGATCGCCAAATCACTTTGTTATTGATAAATGTTAACGCTTGATGTGGACAGGTAGTAACGCAATCACCACAATCCTTACACCGTGAAATGGTATAAGGATTGTGGCAATTTAAACATTTGAAATTACAGCCTTGTAAAAAGATGACTAACCGGTTTCCCGGTCCATCAACACAAGAAAAGGGTAACAGTTTATTAACGATTGCCCATGACTTGTTCATGACTGATTACCCGAGGTGTTCGGCATAGGTAGCTGTTATTTTCAGTATCTTCGGCCGCTTCACTACCTAAAAAGGTGGTATTAATTCGCGATCCCTCTTGTTTGTATTTTTTGATATCTGATAATCTCACCATATAGCCAGTTACACGTACCAGATCATTACCACTGATATTAGCGGTAAATTCACGAAAACCAAATTTAAATGCCGCCTTACAAATCTGTACTAAGGCTAATGGGTTATTTTTAATCGTTTCATCAATGGTTAAAATATCACTAATGCCAGAAGTATAATATTTATGGTGTTTAAATAGTGCCATAATATGAGTAACTGGATCCGGTTCATGTCCATAAGGAATACGTAAACCTGGCGTAGCGCCTCTATCTGAACTGATGCCAGATTGAGCATGTAACATTGCTTTACCTTGCCATGCATGCTTAATTTTATGGTTATCAATAAAGTCGGCTAATTGTTGAGAAATAGTGGTGGCCAGTTGATTAGCATCTTCATCGACGCCATAACGACCGGCTAAGTTAGATTTTTCTTGGAGAATATTGACTGCTTCAGCCATGGCATAAATACCGAACATTGGTGCAAATCGGGTAGCGTCAATTAATCCTTCCTTCACTAAAAAACTATTTTGGAAGAAATTAGATTTTTCATAAAGAAATTCTGATCTTGCTTTGATCAAATTTAATTGCAATTGGCAATAATAAGGTAAAGTATTTTGTAAAAAGTCAGTGATGCTTTTACTTTTTAACGCAACCTCTTTTAAATTGATTCTTGATAAAGTGCTACCACCACCAGCAACAGGAAGAGAGTTATAACAACTCACAACACCATAACCTTTTTCATCAAAATCCTTTTTAATCATCATATTATTAGCAATATGTGGTTTGGCTGTGTGGCAAATGTTCTCAATTGCGGTGTTAAGTAAAGATTCTGGTGTGATATTTTCGTCATAAATAAAGGTTAAATTAGGTGCAACTTGTTTAAGTTCACGATCGACACGTAATATCACTCGGCAGATCACATTATCAGTTGGACCAATGTTGGCATGCATAAAGGCGTCAGGAAGATTACGATCTAACATAATCCAAAAACGTTTTAATCGCGGATAGAGTTCTTCTTCTGTTAAATTGCCAACATAAGGAAGTAATACTTGATCTAAACAGCCTAAATAAACCGGCATACCAGTGACAGAAGGAACATGATGATAAGCAATGGTTAACATATTTAATGCATCATCAAAGTTTTTTGCTGGTTCAAGTTCTAAATATTCCGATCCTTGCTTAAGAAATTTTGCATAATCCGGTAATACATAACGAGGTTTATACGGTGCATGTCCTTCGTACATATCACAAATTACCCGTTCATTGAGCGCATTTTGTGTTTCACTATCTAAATCAACATAAGGTAAATTATTTTCTGCGGCTAATGCGAGAAGGTTCGCTTTTTGTTTAGGTGACAAATTGGCATCGGTCACTATATCGTAACAATTCTTTTGAAATTCTGTCATGTTCATAAATACCTCTATATTACCTATATGCTGAGAGCAAAAATTAAATCTTTATGACTAATCATTTAATTATTAGCACTGAGAATTATGATTATCAGTGCTATTAGTTTTTATATTTCTGTTTTAAACCGTAAAATTATTTTTCTAAAATAAGGTTAGACGGTTGATAATCGGCTGCATTAATTGGTGAATGTGCTTCAAAATATTGTTTTACTGCATCGGCATCTCGATAACCTGTATCTACATAAGTTGGCGAGTTGTTGACGATAGGGTAACCATCTCCACCAGCGGCTAAAAAGTCTAATGTTGCAATTCGATATGATTTTTGCAAATCAATTGGTTCATTATTAATTTTGATGTCGCTGATAGTATCGCCAGTTTTAGTTAGGCTAATATTTTTTAAATGAGTATAACCACCTGAACCCTGTTTTTTGCCTAATGCAACTTTAAGATAATCGATTAATTCACTGCCGGTTAATTCAAAGTAAACAACACTATTACCAAAAGGCTCAACTTTCAAAATATCACGATAAGTAATATCGCCTTCTATAAGTGAGTCACGAATCATACCACCAGACATAATACCAATATCGGCATTCGTCTTTTCAATAAAGGCACTAAGTAATAATTGCCCCATATTACTTTGTTGATATCTAACTACGTTACGGTCGCCCTCTAAACGGCCGGTTAACTCACCACTTTTAATGAGTAATTGTTGTTTACCTTGTTCTTGATAAGGTTTTAGTGTTTCCAACAGTTTTTTATCCTGTTCGATTTCACTGGTGTAATATTCAAGACGCTTGGTATCGTTACCGTTATCAACTTCTTTTTTCAAATTAATTGGAATTAACTGATAATTTTTGAGGGTAATTTTACCGTTTAAGAATACGAAGTCAGCACGACCAACATATTTTCCCCATTCATGAGCTTGAACAATCCACGTACCATTTTGTTGATCTGGAGCACAAGGTGTTCCTGGGACATATTCGGTAATACGTTTGTTAGGGCTAGCCATACATACTGGGTTTTGCGAGTGGCCACCGACAATCATATCTAGTTCACCAGCTTTTAATCCTCGGGCTAGTTCAACATCACCTGGAGCCATTGAACCATGCTCACCATTTTCATAATGCCCCATATGAGTAACCGCAATAATCATATCTGGACGTTCATTGCTTTTAATTTGGCTAATGACTTTCTCCGCTTCTGGTAGTGTTTTACGAAATTCAACACCATCGGTATTTTTAGGCGAAGCAAGGAAAATAGTGTCATCAGTGGTTAAACCAAATACTGCAACTTTAATACCATTTAAATCAAATATTTTATAGGCATCAAAAACACGATTATCGGTATTTTTGAAGTAAGTATTTGCTGATAAAAATGGAAAATGAGCCCATTTTTGTTGTTCACGAATAATTGCTAACGGATGATCAAATTCGTGGTTACCTACTGCCATTGCATCATAGCCAACCTCATTCATACCGACAAAATCGGGTTTTGCTTGTAACACATCAGATTCAGGAACACCAGTATTAATGTCACCGCCAGAAAGTAAAAGTAATTTTCCGCCTTTTTCTGCTACTTCTTTTCTTATTTGGTCAACAACAGTTTTTTGTGCTGCTAAACCATATTCACCAATATCATTTTGCCAAAAACGGCCATGATGATCGTTAGTATGTAAAATAGTAAAAGAGTAGGACTTGTCTTTTTCCCAAGCAGGTGCTGTAGACTGTTTGGTAGCAACAGCTGCGAATGAATTGACTGAAAACAGACTTAAAATAACAAGTAGTGACAGTTTTTTGTTTAATTTTAAACGATGCATGATGCCTCCTGAATCCGTATTTATTAAAGCTATTCCGTAATTACTTTAAAAATTAATTGTGGCTGTTCAGCGCTATCACTAATAGTAATATTGTCATACAGTTTTTGTTTTATTGTATCAATACGATCACTACTTGCGTGAATAGTTAACAGTGCTTCACCTACTTCAACTTTATCGCCGACTTTTTTATGTAGTACGATACCAACCGCAGGATCGATAACATCTTCTTTAGTTGCTCGACCTGCCCCCAGTTGCATCGCAGCAATACCAATTTGGTCTGCAATAATCCGTGATACATAACCTGCTTTTTGCGCTGGTAAATCAATTTGGTAAGGAGCATTAGCTAATTTTTCCGGATGATCAACCACCGAACTATCACCACCTTGAGCCTCAATTAGCGTTTTAAATTTTTCAATAGCCTTACCATTTTTAATCACTTCTTGTAGTTTTTCTCTTGCTTCATCTAATGTTTTAGCTTTATTGGCTAATACCACCATTTGACTGCCAAGCGTTAAAACGAGTTCAGTTAAATCAGCAGGGCCATGGCCATTTAAAGTATCTATGGCTTCTTTAACTTCTAATGCATTACCAATAGCATAGCCTAACGGTTGAGACATATCAGAGATAATCGCCATAGTCCTACGACCAATTTGATTACCAATATTGACCATTTCATGAGCTAATTTTTCTGAGTCTTCCATGCTTTTCATTAAAGCACCGTCACCAGTTTTAACATCTAAAACAATAGCATCTGCACCAGCTGCAAGTTTTTTACTCATAATTGAGCTAGCAATAAGAGGAATAGAGTTAACCGTACCTGTTACGTCACGTAATGAATAAAGTTTTTTATCAGCAGGGGTTAAGTTGCCAGATTGACCAATGACAGCGACACCTTTTTGATTAACTTGATCGATAAATTCTTGTTTATCTAATTCAATTTTAAAACCAGGTACGGTTTCAAATTTATCTGTCGTTCCGCCAGTATGGCCTAATCCACGACCGGACATTTTAGCTACTGGAATATCTAATGCTGCAACTAATGGTGCTAATACTAAGGTAGTTGTATCGCCCACACCACCTGTTGAATGCTTATCGACTTTAATACCTTTAATTGAGGATAGGTCAACGGTATCACCTGAATACATCATCGCACTAGTTAAGTCAGCACACTCTTTTGAAGTCATACCTTGATAATAAATCGCCATCAGTAGGGCACTGACTTGATAATCAGGAATAGAACCATTGGTATAGTTGGTTATAAAAAATTGAATCTCTTCGGTTGTTAGAGCATTGCCATCACGTTTTTTTTCAATAATATCTACAAATCTCATTACACATCTCTCTTAATATCTATAAAGCAAATTAGGATTATATTCTTCTCATCCAAAATTTGGATTGATGATTGTGCTAATCTTGGTTAATTATCATCAATCGCTTTTTTTATTTTTCAATATTGCTAAATTACATAGTTCAATAATAAATCTAATCTAATCTAAATCACTCGGTGAAAATGACCAAGGTAACAATTCTCCAACAGTGGTTTCTTGGATTTTGCCTTGCATATTGGTCAAAATAACTGGCATATCTTTAGCACAAAACTCACTGATTACTTGACGACAAGCACCACAAGGTGAGATAGGCCCTTCAGTATCACCAATCACAACCAATTTTTTGAATTTTTTCTTTCCTTCTGATACTGCCTTAAAAATCGCTGTTCTTTCAGCACAGTTAGCAAGTCCATAGGAAGCATTTTCAATATTACAACCTAAAATTGCTTCATCATCTTCGGTAATTAATACCGCACCTACTTGAAATTTAGAATAGGGTACATAAGCTTTAGAACGTGCTGTTTTTGCTAGTTCGATTAATTTTTCAATTTGCATAGTCATAATCCTTGTCGTCATCAAGATGTTATTGGTTTTTAGGCTGTAAATTTGTTGGTGCTTGTAAATTAAGTTGATAGACACCAAAGCCTAAATTATCTTTTTCAACAAACTTAGTTGGATATAATGAATGTGTTTCAATATAAGTTTTAGCTTCATCAGTTGGTGAAGATTCAAAACGAATATCCAAATTAGTTTGGCTGGTAATTGGTGCAATTCGCCAGTTATTATCAACAGTTACATTAACTTGTCCATGCTTTTTAGTGTGATTAGTTATGTAAGCTGAAAGAATAACTCTTAAATCATCAGGTGAATTAAATTTAACATTTTTTCCACCGGTACCAGGAAATGCGCCGGTATAAGCACGATAGTTATTGGTAGCAATTAAAAATGCTTGATTTGGATCAATTGGTTTTTGTTGATAGGTTAAATTTACAATACGTTCTGATTCAGGGTTAATTAATTGACAACTACCATCGTAACGGGCTGGTTTAGTGATATCAATTTCATAACTTACGCCATCAATAGTATCAAAATTATAAGTTCTAAACTTATCCCAATTGATTAAATATTGTGGTGTTGATGAATTAATGTCAATTTGATTATAAACACCTGCTGAACATTCCAACCACTCTTTAACCTCTTTTCCAGTAATTTTTACGGCAGATAAAATATTTGGATAAAGATAGATATCGGCTGCATTCCTAAATGTCAAATCTCCTTTTTTTACCTCAACATAAGCTGTCGGATCATTTTTGCGACCGCCAGCTTTAAATGGTGCAATAGCCGATAAAATTGGTAATCCATCTAGATCAGGATCACCTTGCACAAATTGTTTTACATAATCAATTTGCGCATCGCTAATAATCTGTAAAGCTGAGGTATCTTCGACTAAGGCTAAATAACTATTGATATCGGTTGATACCTTACCAATTGGTTTACCAACAAATTCACGGGTACCTTCATGATCATCTTTTAATACTTTGGTAATATTTTTATTGGCATCAACAAGTGCTTTTTTATTTTTACTATCGAAGATAGGGCGGGCTTCTGATTTACCAGAAACAACTTTCCAGTTAGATTTGTCTCCTTCAATCACTAAATCGACTACACCTAAATGACTACCCCATTGTCCTGGCATAACAGCAGGAATATGGTTAATATTTCCGGTATTAATATCGGTATTAGGTAGTGATTTAAAATCATCACTTGGGAATACGCCATGAGAATGGCCAAACATAATGGCATTAATACCTTCAACTTGACTTAAATAATAAACTGAGTTTTCAGCTAATGCCTTATAAGGTTCCGCAGAAACACCTGAATGAGGAATAGCAACAATGATATCCGCACCTTGCTTTTTCATTTCTGGTACTAATTTTTTGGCTGTTTCAGTGATATCTTTAACAATCACTTTACCTTCCAAATTAAGCTTATCCCATTGCATAATTTGTGGTGGTACAAAACCAATATAACCGATTTTAATAATGTGTTGTTTACCGTCTCTATCAACAACCGGTTTATCTAGAATAATATATTGTCTGAAGAAAGGTTTATTCGTTTTGGCATCATATACGTTGGCATTAACATAAGGAAAATTTGCCCCAGCCTGACTTTTTTGTAAAAAATCCAAACCAAAATTAAATTCATGATTACCGATATTACCAACTACATAATCAAGGGTATTCAGAGCTTTATAAACCGGATGGATATCACCTTTGTTTAGTCCCTTATTCAAGGCATAATCAGCCATAGGACTGCCTTGAATCAGATCACCATTATCAACTAATACGCTATTTTTTACCTCTTCCCTCGCTTGATGAATTAAATTGGCTGTTTTAGCTAAACCAAAGGTATCAATATACTGATCTTTAAAATAATCGTAATTCATCATATTACCGTGCAGATCAGTCGTTTCAATAATTCTTAAATCAACCGTTGCTGCTTGCAGTGTTCCAGAAATTAATAGGGTAAGTAGGCCTAGGGTTAGTCGAGTTTTATTCATATTCATTTCCTATTTTTCTGATACGGTTATCCATTAACATGTTGTAATAATAAATCTTGGTATTTTTTAAATCTGGCAATAATAGCCGGATGATACTGGTTAGTATTAATTGCTTGTTGTAAAGATCGTTTATCATTGTTGTTAAAACAAGATAAAACTTCGTTTAATAAACGTGTTTTTTCATTAGACTCAACGAATGCGGCATCAATTCCACAAAGGGTAATATCAAATAATTCCAAACGTGAAAAATGAAACGCTTGCTCGGCTAGCTGATACTCTTTTTCGATATCGGTACCAAAAATACCAGCATCGTCGGTATTAAGGGTAATTCTTACCCCTTTATCATAAAGTTGTCGAATTGGGTGATTATGAATATCACCATGTAAATTATTGACTAAAATACGATTACTGGTGAGAGCTATTTCTAACGTGATTTCGTTATCAACTAATTGTTTAATCAAGCTATCATCTTCAATTGCTGCGATACCGTGCCCGATACGATTTGCACCATGTTTTAAAGCTTGAATAATACTTTCAGCCGAATCAATTTCACCTGCATGGTAGGATTTTTTTAAATTTAATTTTTCAGCAAGTTGATGAGCTTTTTCAAAATCATCAAAATGCCCAGCTTTTTCATTGCCGGCAATATTAAATCCAGTAATAAATGGATGCGGATTATTTTCGATAAAATGCAATGTATCGTATACTACTTCGGCGCCAAGATGGCGTACGCCAATAACATGATATCGTACCGTTATATTATGCTCTTTTTGGACATCGATAATCGCTTTATCCATTTGATTTAGTGTTTGTTGAAATCTTGCTTGATCCCAAACAACTTTACCTTGGTTTTCTGTTGCACAAATATGATAAGGTGACAGAAATAATTCGCAATAAATTAACCCTTGTTTAGCATTTCTACTTAAAAAATCGTAGGTAATTAAGTAATAATCGTCAGGATTTTTCACAAAATTAGAAACAGTATCATAGGTTTGGATAAATGAAACAAAGTCAGATTCATCATAATTATATCGACCATTTTTATACTCGATCTCATTATAATCGCCGATTTGATAACACAATGAATCAGGAAAAGGTAGATGATTTTTATCGGCTAGTTTTTTAGCCATAAAGGGAGTAATACTGCCTTCTACATGCTCATGAAGTATAACTTTTGGGATTATTTGCTTATTCATCTAATTCTAATCTGTTCAATTATGCTTATAGGGCACTTGTAATAGTCATATTTCAGCAATTGATTAGAGTAACAAAAGCCGAATTGACACTCTTTTTACAAGCATTTTATTCTACCTTGATAAGACACTTATTTTCCATACATTTTGTGTGACTTATCGAATTTATGTGAGGCTGGTAACATTTTAGCCTAGTTAAGAATTAGGCAACAATTTAACGGTTGCCTAATTATTGATGTTATTAAGTTACTAGCTAATAACCTGATTCAACTATTTATTTTAATATTAATTGAATTTTATTTTAGTTAGTTTCTAACGGTTGCAGTTTTTTGCTCAGTAGTATCATTTTGGAAAATTAAAACAAAAATAATTGCAAGCACTAATGAATAACCTGCAAAGACAAGCCATACATTATGCCAATCAATACCCGCTTCTGAAGTATAGTGATCAACAACAATACCACTAATCATTGAACCTAAATAAGCACCAATACCGTTAGTCATTGTCATAAATAAACCTTGAGCACTGTTACGGATGTTAGGTGATACTGTTTTTTCAACATACATTGAGCCTGAAATATTATAGAAATCAAAGGCACAACCATAAACAATCATCGATAACAGTAACAGTACAAAGCCGAATGGTGATGGATCGCCGTAAGCAAAAAGACCAAAGCGAGCAACCCATGCCAACATACTTATTAACATCACGTATTTAATACCAAGTTTTTTCATAAAAAATGGTACAAATAAGATAAATACGACTTCTGAAATTTGTGAAATAGATAATAAAACTGATGGGAATTTAACCACTAAACTATCTGCATATTCTGGTACTTTATCGAAGTCATGTAGAAACGGATTACCAAAAGTATTAGTAATTTGTAAAATCCCACCTAATAACACAGCAAATAAAAAGAAGATAGCCAATCTAGGTTGTTTTAATAATATAAATGCATCTAAACCTAATGAACTTATAATAGACTTTTCTTTGCCATCATTTTTTGCAACTTCAATTAAAGGTAAGGTTAATGAATAAAGACTCAATAAAACTGAACTACCAGCTGCAATATAAAGTTGCATATTACTGAGTTCTAACTGCATAAAGCTAACCATCCACATTGCTACGATAAAACCGATAGTGCCGAAGATTCGAATAGCAGGGAACTGTTCGATAACGTCTAGTCCTTGTGATTCTAAGCAAGAGTAAGAAATTGAATTAGAAATTGCAATGGTTGGCATAAATGCAAGACAATGGATAAGCATCACACTCATCATTAAAAATGGCGATGTGATAGATGCAGCGATAAATAAGGTTACTGCACCAATCAAATGGCAAAGCACATATAAGCGGTTAGCAGGTATCCATCTATCAGCTACGATACCAAGCAGACTAGGCATAAATACTGAAGCAATACCCATGGTGCCATATACGGCGCCAACTTCAATACCAGTAAATTTTAATTTAATCATCATATAGGAGCCTAAGGTAATTAGCCAACTCCCCCAGATAAAAAATTGTAAAAATAATATAACTTTCAGTTGTAGCTTGGTATTCATTTTGATTCCTTATTAAATGAGATCTTTCTAACCTATTAGATAAAAATTAATGAATAAAGATAAAATTTTGTTATTACTATTAATAATCTAGTTATAACGCTCAACAACATTTACCGTTAATAATAACGTCAATGTTAAAATTCTTGGTTCCTCTTTTTTGAGTAACCAAAAAAAATGGCAGATATTCTGCCATTATTTATTATGAATTAACTAATACCGACTCTAAAGCGACTGTAATCATCTCTTTAAAACCCAGCTGGCGCTGTTCAGATGACATAGCTTCGCCTTTGCGAATATGATCTGAAACTGTACAGATCGCTAATGCTTTAGCTCCGTATTCTGCGGCTACACCATAAATACCAGCGGCTTCCATTTCGACACCTAGAATATTATATTTTTCCATAATATCGAAAAGATCAGGCTCGACGCTATAAAATAGATCAGCAGAAAAAAGATTACCCACTTTAACATTCACATTTAATTGTTTCGCTGCATTAACAGCATTACAAATTAAACCGAAATCAGCAATGGCGGCAAAATCATGATCTTTAAAACGTAACCGATTGACTTTTGAATCAGTGCAGGCACCCATGCCAATAACCACATCACCAAGATTGACATCGGGGCTGATGGCGCCACATGAACCGATGCGAATGATGTTTTTAACACCATAAAATTTAATCAGTTCAGTTGTGTATATAGAACAAGATGGAATGCCCATACCATGCGCCATAACAGATATTTTCTTTCCTTTATAGTCACCGGTAAAACCTAGCATTCCTCTAACATTGGTAACTTCTTTAGCATTCTCTAAAAAAGTTTCGGCAATAAACTTAGCTCGTAATGGATCGCCCGGCATCAAAACCGTTTGAGCGAAAGCGTCATCGGCGGCGTTAATATGTGGGGTAGACATTTAAATCTCCTGATTTATTACTAAAAAAACGTTACTACACTAACAAAAAACAGCTTACTATTTGCGAATAAATGATTCACCATAATCCATTGGTGATAAATCAAAATAATCGGCAACACTTTGTCCTATATCAGCAAATGTTTTACGATGACCTAATGACCCAGCAGGAACGCTATCACCGTAAACTAAAACTGGAATATGTTCACGAGTATGATCTGTTCCCGGCCAAGTAGGATCACAACCATGATCGGCACTAATAATTAAAAGATCGCCCGGCTCAATAAGCGCTAACATCTCAGGCAAACGTTTATCAAAATATTCTAACGCTGCTGCGTAACCAGCAACGTCACGTCGATGACCATAAGATGAATCAAAATCAACAAAATTGGTAAACACAATCGTGTTATCTTTCGCTTGTCTGATTTCTTTTAGTGAAGCATCAAATAACGCTTCAATACCTGTTGCTTTAACTTTTTTTGTAATACCCACTTCGGCATAAATATCGGCAATTTTACCGATCGACACAACATTACCTTGTTTTTCATCAACCAATTTTTTTATCATTGTTGGCGCCGGTGGTTCGACAGCTAAATCATGGCGATTACCGGTACGGACAAATTCACCAGGCTTATTACCTAAAAATGGTCGAGCAATAACGCGGCCGATATTATAATCGCCTTTATTAAGCTCATCACGCGCAATCTCACAAACTTCATAAAGCTTATCTAGACCAAAAGTCTCTTCGTGGCAGGCAATTTGAAAAACAGAATCAGCAGAGGTATAAAAAATAGGTTTACCGCTCGACATATGCTCAAGGCCAAGCTCATCAAGAATCACGGTACCCGATGAATGGCAATTACCCAAATAGCCCGGCAAATTAGCACGTTTAACAATCTTATCTAATAATTCTTGCGGAAAGCTGTTAGTAGTATTAGTAAAATAACCCCAATCAAACAGCACAGGCACACCGGCGATCTCCCAGTGACCAGATGGCGTATCTTTACCAGATGAAATTTCACTGGCATAACCATAAGCACCAATTACATCACCTTTGGTAGCCATTCCTTTAGGGTATGCACCAGTAGATTCATAAGCGGCCTCGATCAAACCTAATTTTCCTAAATTAGGTAATTTTAATGGGCCTTGTCGACCATGATCTGATTTACCTAAAGCACAAGCTTCGGCAATATGACCTAAAGTATCCGAACCTTCATCGCCATACTTTTTGGCATCTTCAGCACCGCCGATCCCGAAGGAATCGAGGATCATAATAAAAACTCTTTTCATAATTTCCTCTAAATCTCAACTACCATAAAACAGAGCTACCATCTTGAAGCATAACTTCATTTAAAACCGTGATCGATAACTTATTTCTCGAATTTTATAAAATAATAATAACGTTTACCATAAGGCTGAGTAAAATAGATTATAACTAAATTTATAAAAAAGATCGTTTGGTTAGCTATAATACATGATAAAAAAAAACAAAAAAGGGATTAGCTCATATTCATTGATTATTTGGCTAATCTTTTGACATTTTTATCAATAAATAAAAAGTCAAGATAAGTAAAAAAATAGTTTAATCCATAAAAGATCGTTTTGCATTGTGTTAAGATAGCAAATAAATAAACAATGATTAAATAAAGTGTTTTATCAAAAATTGATAACGCATTGATTGATTAATTCTAAATACTGAATGTCTATCAAAAGCGTCAAATAAAATTGGTTTAATCGAATTTAAAAGTATTTTTTATAAAAGGTAGTCATTAATGAACCAAAAAATTCCTAATACATTTGCTCTAGATGTTTATGCCAACCGGGTCGAAACAGTCACAACTGTTGAACAACTAATGCAAGTTTGGAAAAACAATCTCGATAATCAACCTTTTATAATTATTGGACAAGGCAGTAATACATTATTTACTGAAAATTTTGCTGGTACAATCATAGTTAATCGAATTAAAGGATTAACCATAACCGAAACCGCGACTCACTGGCATTTAAAAGTGGGGGCCGGCGAATATTGGCATGATTTAGTTTCTAACACTATTAACCAGAACATCCCTGGCCTTGAAAACTTGGCTTTAATACCCGGTTGTGTTGGTTCTGCACCCATCCAAAATATTGGCGCATATGGGGTTGAATTTCAAAAAGTCGCGGATTATGTTGAATTACTTGAATTTGCAACCGGTAAAATTATTACTGTCACTGATGGTCAATATGGCTATCGTGAAAGCATCTTCAAACAAAAATATGCCAATGATTATGCCGTTGTCTATGTTGGTATCAAATTACCAAAACAGTGGAATCCAGTACTAACTTATGGTGAATTAAGAAATTTTGATGCAAATAGCGTCACGCCGAAAATGATCTTTGATAAAGTGTGTGAAATCCGTCGAAGCAAATTGCCTGATCCTAATGTACTAGGTAATGGTGGAAGCTTCTTTAAAAATCCGATAGTCGATAAAAAACTTGCGGATAAACTACTTGAAAAATATCCAACAATGCCTATATATCCACAAACAGCAGATCAAATAAAATTAGCTGCCGGTTGGTTAATTGATCAGTGTGGTCTAAAAGGATACCAAATTGGTGGTGCAGCAGTCCATCAACAACAAGCTCTGGTATTAGTCAATAAAGATAATGCGACCGCGCAAGATGTTGTCGCATTAGCGCGTTATATCATCAATGCAGTATTGCAAAAGTTTTCGGTGCACCTATCGCCTGAAATTCGATTTATGGGAGCGACAGGTGAAATTGACGTGGATAAATTTTTATAAATACGTCCTAAAAACAACAAAATTACTTACAAACTTATGAAACATTCGTATTCATTTCCTATTTTATTAACGAGTCTACTATTTGTTACCATCGCTTTATCGGCACTCAATACCCAAGTGCCGCTTTGGTTAGTCCGTGAAAATTTTTCGCTTGGACAGATAGGTTTAGTTGGTTCAAGCTATTTTACTGGTAACTTAGTAGGTACCATCATGGCAAATTGGTTTATTAGCCGATTTAATGCCAGATTTACTTACACCTACAGTTGTATCATCTTTGCAATTGCGACTATCGGTTTAAGCTTCTCAATGGATTTTTACAGCTGGGCTATCTGGCGATTTTTCATTGGGATCGCTTGTGCTGTTACTTGGGTGGTGATTGAAAGTTGTATCTTAGTTACCGGTACGGTGCGTACCCGCGGCAAAATGTTGGCGGTCTATCTCACTACCTACTATTTAGGCACCGTATTAGGGCAAGCTTTGCTGCAATATTTTCCGCAAGAGGTTCTCTATTTTGGTTTAGTGATTGCCGTATTAATGGGATTAGCCATCTTATTTATATTGTTAACCCATTACAAATTACCGAAGAAGAAAAAAAGCAGTTTCAACATTATGCCAATGATAATGTATAAACCTTCTCGCGTTGGCTTAATTGGTTGTGCCATTGCCGGTATGTTAATTGGTTCACTCTATTCGTTAATGCCTGCCTACTATTCACATCTGGGCTACAGTGATAACCAAGTCGCCAATTGGATGGTACTACTAATACTTTCTGGTGTGATTGCCCAAATGCCGGCTAACTGGTGTGCAGATAGGTTTGGTCGCCGTATTGTATTGTTAGTTGAATCAATTTTCATGATGATCGCCTGTGGCTTGCTGATATTTAATGTTTGTGGTGTATTAGCCATTATTTTATTAGGCGCAACCATTTATACCATTTATCCAATATCTATGGCATGGGCTTGTTCGTGTGTACGCAAACAAGAAATTGTATCGATGAACCAAGCCATGTTATTAACCAATACACTCGGAAGTCTAGTTGCTCCGGCTGTGATAGCTTTTATAATGGACACATTAAGCAATACTTACTTATTTATTAGTTTTGCTATAATTTCACTCTATTTTGTTGTTTTATTATTGCTCAAAAAGTGAGGATTGAATGCGCAGTAACCAAAATCCATTGAAATTAATCAATATATTAGCTGATGGACAGTTTCATTCAGGCGAAGAGTTAGCTAATCTATTTGGTATTACCCGTGCGGGAATCAACAAATATATCAAAGTACTACGAGATTGGGGCATCACCTTATCATCCGTACAAGGTAAAGGTTACTGTTTAGCATCACCAATTGACTTACTCGATAAAGTCAAAATCGACGAAAATTATGGTGAGGATAGTCATGTAGAGGTGTTGCCGATCATCGACTCGACCAACCAATATCTATTAAATAATATTGAAAAATTACAAACAGGTGACAGTTGTGTAGCCGAGTTTCAATCTAAAGCTCGAGGCAGACGAGGGCGACAATGGTTCGCACCGTTTGGCAGTAATCTTTACTTTTCGATGTATTGGCGACTTGATCAAGGTATTGCAGCTGCTATGGGACTAAGTTTAGTGGTTGGTATTGTGATGGCTGATACATTACGGGAAATCTCTAATCAAGATATCAAAGTTAAATGGCCTAATGATTTGTATCTTGATGATCAAAAACTTGCAGGCATATTAGTCGAACTTGCGGGTAAAACCGGTGATTGCGCGCATGTTGTTATTGGTGTGGGGGTCAACTTAATGATGACCAACCCCGATCCCAACATCGTCAACCAAAAATGGGCTAATTTAGGTAAAGTTGATCGCAATTTACTGGTAGCAAAGGTAGCTAAAAACCTCAAAACCAAACTTCGTGACTTTGAACAACACGGTCTAACACCATTTCTTAATGATTGGCAACGACTTGACAATTTTGTTAATCGCCCGGTTAAATTATTAATTGGTGACAATGTGATCCGAGGTGTTGCTAAAGGTATAAATGAGCAGGGTGCATTACTTTTAGAACAAAATGGCGAAACCAAGGCGTTTATCGGTGGCGAAATTTCATTAAGGAGTGATGAATAAATAGTCAATAGTCGCTGTCACAAAATTGCCCCATTTAAGCATAAATGGGGCATGATAAAATTATTACCTATTTTTTAATTCTTAATAACCGCAAAGCATTAGCGGTAACGATTGCCGTGGTACCAGAATCAGCTAACACTGCTAACCAAAGCCCTGTCACGCCAAATAAACTAGTGATTAAAAATATCAACTTAATTCCCAAGGCAATGGTAATATTTTGCTTAATATTTCGATTCGCCAAGCGAGTTAAGCGAATCAACATTGGCAAACTTAACAAATTGTTTTTAGTCAACGCCGCATCCGCCGTTTCGAGTGCAACATCAGTCCCGCTGCCCATGGCAATTCCGACTGTGGCGGCTTTCATTGCTGGGGAATCATTAATGCCATCACCAATCATCGCAATCGGAGTCTGCCGACCAATCTCTTCGATTTTGGCCAACTTATCTGCCGGTAATAGCTCCGCACGATACTCCATACCTAATTGACCTGCAATTGCTTTTGCGGCGCGTTGATTATCGCCAGTTAACATCAAGGTTTGCAAACCAAGTTGCTTAAGTTCAGTGATAGCCGGTAAAGCATCACTACGCAGTACATCTTGCAAAGCAATAATCCCTAGCAACTGATGACTGGTGGTAACGACTACAACCGTCTTACCACCATCTTCAAGCTGAGTAATCGTATGAGCATCCTCGGCATTAAGCGCAGTTGACACTGTCTCGATCTTATTTGGCGACACAACAAAATAGGTTTGCTGATTTAATTCACCTTGGATCCCAACACCAGCAATTGCTTTACGATTATTTGCTTCAGCAAACTCGATCGGCTGTTGCTTAACATAATCGACTAATGCTTTAGCTAAAGGATGGTGTGAGCCGCTTTCAACCGCCGCAACAATCGCTAGCAGCTCCTCGTTAGAACAGTGTCGATTAATGACATCAGTCACTTGTGGCTTACCTTCGGTTAATGTTCCTGTCTTATCAAACGCCAACATTTTAATTGAACCAATACGCTCAAGTGCAGCACCGCCCTTAATTAATACCCCGTATTTAGCCGCGCTAGACAAGGCCGAGGTAATCACCGCTGGAGTTGATATTACTAACGCACAAGGACAACCAATTAACAACAACGTCAACCCTCGATATATCCAAGTATACCAATCAGCGCCGGTAAACAATGGTGGAATTAGGATCACTAAAAACGCAAATAATGTAATCGCCGGCGTATAATAACGGCTAAACTTATCGATAAACCGCTCTATTGGCGCTTTACGATCCTCGGCATCTTCAATCAGCTGTAAAATACGATCGACAGCATTTTGTCCCGATTCTGAAATCACCTTAAGTTGAATGGTATTATCGACCACTAACGACCCGGCTAAAATTTTATCGCCACTTAAATAATTAACCGGAATGGACTCACCGGTTAGCGCACTTTCATCAATGCTGGCTTGTTCGCTAACCAAAATAACATCAGCTGGTAATCGACCACCGGATGAAATTTCAATAATATCATCTGGTTTTAAGGTATGACTAGCAACTGTTTTCCTTTTACCATCAATAATAATCACCGTCTCATCAGGCATTAACTCGGCCAGTGATGAGATACCTTTTTTCGCCTTACTGGTTGCAAAGCCTTCCAGCATCTCGCCTATCATAAACAGAAAGATCACCATGGTGGCTTCTTCGGCTGCACCAATAAACAGTGCACCCATTGCCGAAATACTCATTAGTGTTTCAATCGCAAACGGCGTTCCACTACGGGTTAAAACAATGGCCTCTTTCAAAATTGGGATAATCCCAACTACAGCTGTCACAATAAATGCATATTCACCTGCGGTTTTATTCACCAACAAAATGAGATAACTAACCACAATCAATGCACCTAAAACCGCTAATGGAATAAATGCCTTTTTATCAAAACTATGTGAATGTTCATGGTGATGAGCAGGGCTCGACTCAAAAATCGGTGTATAGCCTAGTTCTGTAACCTTATCTTCAATCATCTTGATTACTGCATCATCATGCTTAGGAACAAAAACGATTAATTTTTCGGTTGAGAATATGATTTTGGTTTGATTAATATTAGGCAGTGTTTTAACACCGTTTTCGATTTTGCTTGCGCAATGGGCGCAATCCATACCTTGAATTTTCCAAGTTAACTTAACGCCTTGGCTACTCCGCTCTGGGTCTTCGGGGGGATCTTCAATCTCACATTTTTGTGATGAGCTATTATCATGCCCATCACAGCATGCGGTGTGACTAGCTTCATGAGAATGGTGAGAATCATGTACATGATTATGAGCAATATTATGACAATCTCCATGACAATGCTCGTGATTATCATGGTGAGATTGGGTCGATTTGTTATTATATAACATAACGTTACCTCTTTTTGTGGATGATTTTGATTGTACACTCAAAAAAACAAAAAGAAATCTTTTTTAACTAAATAAGTAAAAAATAGTAATGAAAAGAAAATAGTAATCTTAGAATTTATTTACATATCTTAACAATTTTTTTAAAAACTTAAATTGTAAAAAAAAATAAATTATTTATACTAATTATCGCAAAAAAATGTATTTTTTTGTTAATCAACAAGGATGTTTCCTAACCTAAGATTGGAATAATCATAAATTTTTGTCATTATCGAGATTTTTTCTGTTTTAGTTTAATATGAATTCATTTAGTGTTTATCTATCATATTGATTCAAATCAATTTACCAAGTTTATATATTATTTTAGTTTTACTAAACCATGTCACTTATCTATTTGCTTCTTCATTAATAACTAAGATATCAAAACTTTTTTGGCTCAAATTTTTGCATAAGAATGATGTTTAAAAATTTTGAGGAAAGGGGTTTTTGGATAATTAAAAATATTAAATTTTTGTCTTTTTTCGAATTAAAATTAAGAAATCTTCTTAAAAAACTCATTTGTTATCCTCTATTACTACTAATATTTAATCATCAAATAAAGAGTTCTTTCTATATTAGAAAAGAGATCTAAAACTACGTCACGAGGATTACAAATTATTGGCAATCTTAACATAAATGTTTATTTAACTTGACGAAGCTTAATAGTACAAAATTCTAATACTATTGATAATTTACTTAAGCAATTTGATTTAGTTAATAAATTTTATCTTCCTTGCGAACAATTTACTTTTTTATTAATTCGGTAATCACCTAAGCAAGGTTTACCTAAAGATAACTAATTTATTACTGTATTAAGTTATTTCTTTAATAATATTGTATAAAAATCAAAGAAAGTTGGTTAAGTAATGAATTGGGAAAATCGATTAAAAGAATAACGTTGAAATAAGATTTTTGTTTCAAACTAGAATGATTAATTTAATGGTGAAAAAATGATTAGCACAAATTTATTTTATTATTAAAATTAACTATTGCTTGAATAATTAGCTAATGATCTAACTAAAGCCTATATTCGCACTACTTTTAGGGATATAATTGTTACACATTATCATATTGTTAAGTTCCTATTATGACTTCATCATCTCTTCGAAAATCGAGCGTAATTTTTGGCGCTTTTTTAGTAACTACATTTATTATTGGTGTTGCAGGTGCATTGCAATCACCTACCTTAAGTCGTTTCTTATCATTTGAAGTGGGTGCTGATCCTCGTTTAGTAGGTTTATTTTTCTCAATTAATGCATTAGCCAGTATTATTGGTAGTTATTTGCTAGCTAAATATTCAGACAACAAAGGTGACAGACGTAAGATTGTTATTTTTTGTTGCTTGATGGGGTTAGCAAATAGTCTGATTTTTGCTTATTCGCGTAACTATTATGTATTAATTACATTAGGCGTATTTTTTGCAGCGTTAGCTTCGGCTGCCATGCCACAAGTTTTTGCTATGGCGCGCGAATATGCTGAAAAAAGTGGCAGAAATGCCGTTGCCTTTAATTCATTGATTAGAGCACAATTATCATTGGCATGGGTTATTGGTCCGCCATTATCATTTGGTTTAGCTATCCATTATGGTTTTACCTCAATGTATTTATGTGCGATGTCGATGTTTATTATATCCATGTTTGTAGTGGCAGTTTTTTTACCACCAGTAGAAAAAAAGTCAATCAGTTCACTTAGTCCTAGTCAGTTAGCTACCGCTAATCAATCAATTTTTACTAATCGTAATGTGATGTGTTTGCTACTTTCTACTATTTTTATGTGGACTGCTAATATGATGTATATTATCGATATGCCAATTTATGTTGAAAAGGTATTGCATCTTTCTGATTCATTACCTGGTGCGTTAATGGGGTTGGCTGCAGGGATTGAGATTCCAGTAATGATAATTGCAGGGTATATGGTACCAGCATTAGGTAAGCGCAATCTGTTTTTTATCGCTATCATTTGCGGAATTTTATTTTATGTTGGTATGATTTTATTTACTGACCCAATCATGTTATATGTATTGCAGCTTTTTAACGCACTATTTATTGGCATCGTTGCCAATATTGGTATTATCTATTTCCAAGATTTGTTACCAACTCGAATGGGGGTTGCTTCAACTTTATTTAATAATGGCATTATTTGTAGTATTATTTTGGCTGGGATTATTCAAGGTTTTGCATCACAAGCATATGGTCATGAAATAATTTATTGGATTGGCTTAGTGATGGTTACTATTTCTTTTGTCTTTTGTGCATTGGTTAAGAAATAATTTCAAAAGCTTTATATTTATATTTTACGTCTTCCTGATTTTTTAGCTAATCAAGGAAGACGCATTAATTCCATCAAACAAAAAGTTAAACGTTAAATGTAGCTTTTATTTGTTGATAAAAGTCGTAATCAGTACGTTCATAATGTAATGGTGTAATCGCGATATAGCCATTATTGGCTGCATCGAGCTCTTTATCATCATCAAGCACATTTTGATTGCGTTGTGCTCTAAACCAAAAATATTCATGTCCTTCAGGATCTTGTGTTTCAGCAACCACAAATTTGCTAACATCAGCAGTCCCTTGTTTGGTGATTTTAATTCCTTTTATTTGCTCTGCTCGGCAATTAGGAAAATTAATATTAAAACAAGTATTCTTTGGTGTCGTTAGGGATAGCAATTGTCTTATCACTGACTCAGCAAGATGAGTTGAACAATGCCAATCTGTTGGTATATTGTCTTCACTACTCACTTGACTCAATGCGATTGCTGGCACACCGAGTGTCATAGCCATCATTGCGGCGCCAACCGTTCCTGATAATACAGTTTCAAAGCCTAAATTTGAACCATTGTTAATCCCAGATAGAACCAAATCAGGCAATTGTTTCGCCATTAATGATTTGATGGCAAATAATGAACAGTCAGCTGGTGTACCATAAACTGCATATTCTGTTTGGTTACGCTTTTGTACGCGAAATGGTGATTTCAAACTAACTGAACAAGAAACACCACTTTGATCGACAACTGGTGCGACTATCCAAACTTCGTTGGCGATCTTTTCAGCAATACTTTTTAAAATTCGGATCCCAGGTGCATCAATTCCATCATCATTAACTAATAAAACTCGGTTGACTAATTTTTTCGACATACTTATTTCCTTTTTAATTTCCTTATTGAATAAATGTATTGCACTGATTAATTGCTCCACTATCAAAACCACGTTTAAACCAGTTATAACGTTGTTTTGATGAACCATGGGTAAAACTATCAGGAATTATATAACCATTATTTTGCTGTTGTAAGCGATCATCGCCAATTGCTTGTACGGTATTTAAGGCTTGTTCGATATCACCCATCTCTAAAATATTCTGTTTTTGCATAGCATTTCCCCATAATCCAGCATAACAATCGGCTTGTAGTTCAAGCTTGACTGATAACTGGTTACTGGTTTCATTAGATTGATTTAGCCTTAATTGTTCAACCCTAGCCAAAATTTCAAGTAAGTTTTGTACATGATGTCCTACTTCGTGGGCAATCACATAGCCTTGAGCAAAATCACCACCGCCACCAAGGCGTTGTTTCATCTCTTGATAAAATGATAGATCAAGGTAAATCGTTTGATCAAGATTACAATAAAATGGCCCCATCATTGCTTGACCTGTGCCACATGCAGTTCGAGTTGCACCACTATAAAGTACTAATTTAGGTGCAATATAGGTTTTACCTAATTGTTGAAACTCTTGACTCCAATAATCTTCAGTACTGGCCAAGATAGTTGAGGTAAATTTAGTTGCATTATTATTTATAGAACTATTATCAACAGGCGATGTTGATGATATGGATGTGGTATCGTCTAAATCAATCAGATTGCTATTCAGTAAGCCAGTTAAATCAACGCCGTAATAACCAGCAACTAACACAACAATAAATAAAACAATTTTACCTTTACCACCAATTGGAATCCTTGTTCCAATATCACTTCCTGATTGTGAGCGGCGATCTTCAATGTTATCACTCTCTCTTTGGTTTCTCCAACGCATAGGGAATACCTCATCAGTTTAAGTAATATCATTTTAAAGGATTATAGATAAGGTTACTAGCAATAGACCTCATTACATGATCAAAAAAAGGAGATGATAAAATGATGTGATAAAAGCGTTTTTTTTGCTGATTTTAGGTATATAATTTTGGTTATACTCTTTGGTGTATTATTCGTATAA
Organism: Gilliamella sp. W8128; assembly: GCF_016100545.1. Classification (NCBI taxonomy): domain Bacteria; kingdom Pseudomonadati; phylum Pseudomonadota; class Gammaproteobacteria; order Orbales; family Orbaceae; genus Gilliamella; species Gilliamella sp. W8128. The sequence continues at coordinate 97,037 of NZ_JACFSE010000005.1, read as the reverse complement.
ACAAAACTAAATTTGCAATTATATGTGATTAAAGTTTTAACTTAATTCTTTATCTAGTCACTTAGATAACTCTAATTATTTGTTAGTGTTACTTTTTATACAGTTTTATAACTTTATGATTTTATCTTTTTACTATATCAATCATTGTGATATGACCTTCTATTAATAATAATTGTACACTTTCAACAGAAAAGTACATCAAGTCTGGTAATGATAATTACTTTTGTTTGGCATAGTAGCTGATTAAAGTTAATTATTTGGATTTAAATCTTAATATTGATTAATTTAAAAGGCGGTATTTAATGGCAAAAGTGAATAAAATTAAGAAAATTAAGAAAAAACCGTTAGATATTACTGATATTCCCATTATTGATGATAATCAATTAAAAAAAGCGACTTGGGCATCGGCTTTTAGTAATGCTATTGAATGGTATGATTTTGGGGTATACAGCTTTTTGGCTTATATTATCGGACAGATATTTTTTCCTCATATATCTCCTAGTGTACAAATTATTGCTGCGCTATCAACTTTTTCGATTCCCTTTTTCATTCGTCCATTAGGTGGCATTATTTTTGGCTTAATTGGGGACAATATTGGCCGTCAAAAAGTGTTATCGATTAGTTTAGTAATTATGTCATTAAGTACGTTTTGTATTGGCCTTATTCCCACTTATGAAACGATTGGTGTTACCTCACCTGTTCTGTTATTTATTGTTAAATTAGCTCAAGGCTTTTCAATCGGAGGCGAATATTCTGGTTCAGCAACGGTAGTTGCTGAATATTCTCCTGATCGTAAACGTGGTTTTATTGGTGGCTGGCTTGATTTTGGTTCAATGGTTGGATTTATTTTAGGGGCAGGGCTAGTGGTATTTTTGTCTATGCTACTTAGTCAGTCGGCATTGTACAATTGGGGTTGGCGTATCCCATTTTTAATCGCTTTACCTTTAGGTATTATTAGCTTTATATTGCACCATATTTCAGAAGAAACCCCAACTTTTCAACAACACCTCGATGCCAGACAATCAGAGAACATAGCTGAAACTTCATCAACTACTGCACTAAAGCAAATTATTAGCCAATATTGGCGACATATTTTAATTTGTGCCGGATTGATAATTGTGACTAATGTATCTTTTTACCTATTATTAACTTATATGCCAAGCTATTTAGCACATAACCTCAATTATGATACTGAGCACGGCTTACTAATTATTATTGCTATTATGGTTGGGATGTTAATTATTCAACCCATAGTTGGCTTATTAAGTGACAAAATAGGTCGAAAGTCCTTTATATTGATTGGTAGTATAGGCTTACTGCTTTTGTCTTATCCAGCATTTGTGTTAATTAATAGCCAGCATATTCCTCTCGTCTTTTTAGGGGTGTTTATTTTAGCGTTATTCATAAACTGTTTCACTGGAATTATTACTTCAATATTGCCGGCAATGTTTCCAACTAATATTCGTTATAGTGCCATTGCCAGTATTTTTAATATTGTGATTATCGTTGCTGGGTTAACACCAACACTAGTGGCATGGTTAGTTGAAGCAACCGGCAATTTATTTATGCCAGCTTATTACTTAATGATGATAGGTTTTATTGGTGTTATTACTGGTCTTGCAATGCACGAAACAGCTAAAAAACCATTGCACAATACGACTCCAACTGCGGCTAATCGCCATGAGGCCAAAGCACTCTTATCTGAACATTTTGATTCTATCGAGGGTGAAGTTGAAGATATTGATCAACAAATCGAAGAACTACAAAATAAAAGGCAAGAATTGGTTGATCAGCATCCTAAATTGGATTAAAGAATGCTATTTCAAATAGATAATAAAATTATTAATATAGTCGCGGGTAACTAAAAAATAGTTTGCTCAAATCGTTTTATTAAATTTTAGATAGTGTTGTTATTGGTGGCAAACTATTTTTAACAGATTAAAACAGCAGATCTTTATCCCAAATATAATGGTCTATAGGCAACCATTGCTCTTTTTGTAAATGATACCAAACTGTTAAATTTTCTTTAGCATTAATTTGCCAAGTTATTTCTTTTATTTTAATTTTCCCCTGCTTAATTTCGTCTGGTTTGAAAATATTAAGCAGGCCTATCCTAAATTCTGTTATTAGACCTTCATTAGTTCCTAAAATATATGTTTCTTTTTTATAGGAAGGAAATTTCTTTAGCGCATCATCCATGGATAAATTTTTTATCAGGTCATAAGAAGTGTATTGAAACTGAGTATTTATTTTTGTCACTATTGATGCTTCCTTAATAGGATTTACCTCAATAGCTTTTTCTTCGGCCATTGCAGAGTTACTTCTGTAAAATGGTAATAAGAAAATAATCAGTAAATAAAATTTTTTCATCATATCAATTAAGATAAAATTTAGTTATTGTATTCCCAATACTTTTTAATATTTGTCTAAATTTTAAGATATTAACTAGTTAAATATACAAAGAATTAAATCAGAGTTAATCTTCTAGTTCTTTATGTTTACCCATTGCCTCTTCAATCAACGAAAATAATTTTTTTTGTCGATCTTCCATAAACCCATTAAAATCATCAGCTCTTAATAATTTAGGATCTATACAATGTGATTCTAAATATCCATCTAATATGCTAGGCGAAATTTGAGGTGAGTCTGCATTACCATTTTCTAATGTTAGTAAATATTGTGAAGGTGCAACACCACCTATTTTACGATTAGTTTTATAGCTAAGTGGCGTTTTGTTAATAATTGAGTCATAGATTTCTGATTTAATTCCTTGCTTATTACACCAGATTCTAGGGAATATATGATGTATATCAACTGCATCACCAAAAAATACTGTATCATCAAATTTTTGACCAGATCTAAAATCTTGTGCACCTTGTTTCATTAGTAAGGCATTAACACCTTTATAAGCTGCAGATAAACGAGATTTCATCGTTTTTAACCTATCTGGTCTAAATTGAGCTTCGCTAATAGTTAAAGGTACTTCTCCGCCTTTTAACCAATCTGGTACTTGTAGAAAATCACGAGCATTGAGCGAGTCTACCGCAGAACCATATAGCTCACCAAATACACCACTCCAATACCATTGTTCTAATTTTCGTCGAATAGTTCCATGTTCCCAATCATCTTGTTTTATATCAGCTAATATTGCTGCTAAAGGGACAACTTGTGATTGGTATGGTAGATCATAAATCTCATAAATATTTAATAAATGGAGGAATTTTGCTGCTTTTTGAAAACCTTCTTCTGCTTGTTTTTCATATTTTTTATAGGCAGATAATGGTAGATTTAGCAAAGCTTGACGATTTCCAGATACTGCTGGTAATTCTTTACCCTGTTTTCCTGCTTGTTCTGCTTGTCGTCTTTTTTCTCTTGTATAAAAAAGTGAAATGACCTGCAAGAAATCTGTGTTTGAAACATTGCCGATAATACCTTGTTTTCGTCCTGATAAACGATAAGTATTAGCAAAACGTTTTTGTCGACCCGAATAAGTTTGATCACCATACCAATCTTTTCGTAATTCATGTCCATCAGCAGCATAAATTGCAGTTACTAATTCAAAAGCATCAAGTGCTTTTCCTTTGGTGTTTACTTTTTCAAATACAACACAGACTGCCTCTTTGCTCGTTTCTCTATCTAAAGCTATAACAGGAACTCTATAAGATTTAAAGTTTTCTAAAATTTCTTTTTTAAACTGTCTAAACAGCTCTCGGTTGGATTTATTTATATCACCGGACCAATAGCTATCAAAACCGTCTTGCCATTCATCCCAATCAAAAACTTCAGTCATTGGAAAGACAAAATTACCATATTCTTTTTCAGCAGATGATATATCTAACTCAATTTCCCTTCCAAAATTAGTTGTCAATTTTTTATCTTCAGGAATACTTAGAATTGCTTCCTCTCTATCTATATTAGAATCTAAGGCCTTTTTTATATCAATATAAAACCAGCGTTTAACGTTTTTATTTTTAGCTGTTATTGTTTCAACAACTTGTTTTCGAATTGTTACTTGATACATTGAAGTTATTCGTTGTTGACCGTCTAATAGTAATGAAAGTGGCGATTCATATTTTGCTTTTTCAGGTGCTCCTTCAATTATTCGGGGTTTGAATTCAACTTGTCCACCAGTATATAAGGTCATTAATGCACCAATAGGAAATGAACGTGATATTGAAGCGATTAAACTTTTTATCCTATCTTCATCCCATACCCAGCTTCGTTGAAAATCAGGTAATTGTAATTTTCCTGTATGGCATTCATTAAGTAAAGTTGAAAGATCAATAGGATTAGTTTGAAATGTTGGTCCGGCCATTAATAAAATCCATTAAATTATATTTTTTTAATTATGACTTTATGAAATCTATAATGCAACAATGTTTAGGTTATCTAAATAATTTAATACCTAAATTACTTAAGTAGTATAATTGCAAAAATTAAAGGATTTCTTACTGAAAAAAATTTAAAATTGTTTAATTTATCTGTAAATTTTATATTTTTGGTATAGTTCTTTTCAGTCATTATTTAAGAAAATATTGATAAACAAATGTTAAATTTGAAAAGTGTTTTTTTATTTCTCATTCTATTTTTGCTAAGTATCACAGATGCCAATGCTGCTGTAGCATTTACAAGATTTTATACTACTAGCGGCAATAGTGAACAGGTATTTTCCTTTGTTTTTTCTGAATTTTTAATTATATTATTTGTTGTTATGGTTAGTATTGTTGGCGCTATAGAGAATCGAATAAAAAATAAAAATATTAGCAAGCCAAAGAAACCGAAAAAAATATCCAAAACAGATGTACCATTAATAAAATCAATCCAAGAATTTAAAAAACTAAAAAAGAATAATTTCAAACACCGTATATTTAATTTTTTGTGGAAGTATTTTTATAGGTTAAAAGAGTTTTTTAGGAAAAAAAGTTGAGGAAAGGGGTTTTTAAAATTCAAAATTGTAGATCTTGTTCGATAAAACTTTAATCTTCATTCTTAACCTTTCAATAATACTAATGATTATCTTTTATTTTTGATTCTTTTTAGCTTTTTGTGTCAGTTTTGTTCTTTCTCTCTATAAAGTGTAAAGCGCTCTTTTCAATAAATTTAATTGGTTATAATATAATCAAAATGAATTTGATATTTGTCTAATTCCAATCTAAATAAGGGAACCAAAATGACTGTAAATAATACATCAGATCTTGTTGCGAAGTTAAAAAGTATTGTTGGTGATAAATATACCTTAACTGAACCTAGTCGTACTTTACTTTATCGCCAAGGTGCGCGTTTTGGAGTAGGGGATGCATTAGCGGTGGTTATACCTGGCACACTATTAGAACAATGGCAAGTTTTAAAAGCTTGTGTTGAAGCTGATGTTATTGTAATAACCCAATCTGCTAATACTGGTTTAACGGGTGGTTCCACACCAGATGGTAATGATTATGATAGACCGATAGTTATTGTAAGCACTCGTCGATTAGATGGAATTCAAGTCATTGAAAATGGCGATCAGGTCGTTTGTTTGCCCGGTAGTACATTATTTCATTTAGAAAAAGAACTAAAAAAATATCATCGAGGACCACATTCTGTAATTGGTTCGTCATGTATTGGTGCTTCAGTGTTAGGTGGGATTTGTAATAATTCGGGTGGTGCGTTAATTCAAAGGGGGCCGGCTTATACTCAAATGTCAGTATTTGCTCAGTTGGATGAGCAAGGGCAGTTACATTTGATTAATCATTTAGGTATTGAATTAGGTGATACGCCCGAGGAAATATTACAAAATCTACAAAATCGTGTTTATACCGATAAAGATGTTAACCCAAATGCTGGGTTAGGGCATGATCACCATTATTGCGATCATGTGCGACAGATAGATGCTGATACACCGGCTCGATATAATGCCGATCCAGCTCGTCACTATGAGGCATCTGGTAGTGCTGGGCGTTTAATGGTATTTGCGGTACGGTTAGATACGTTTCCATTAGAAGAAAACACTGCGGTGTTTTATATCGGCACGAATAATACTCGTGAACTTGATGATATTCGTCGTCATATTTTAGGTAATTTTAAGAATCTACCAATTTCTGGTGAGTATATTCATCGTGATGCGTTTGATATTGCGGCGGTATATGGTAAGCATCTTTTCCTAGCAATTAAGAAGTTAGGGACAGATATGATTCCTCGTTTGTATGCGTTTAAGAATTTGGTTGATCGTATTGTGAAAAAAACACCTTTTTTTTCTGGCAGTTTTTCCGATTGGTTTGCGGTAAATGTGTGTAAGTTGTTACCCAACCATTTACCTAAATCAATGCGTGATTATCGTGACAGTTATGAACACCATTTAATTTTGAAAATGTCTGACGATGGTATCGCCGAAGCTGAGGCATTTTTAAAGGATTATTTTGCCAATAGTCCAACAAATAAGCGTAATGGAAGCTATTTTCGTTGTAATGATAAGGAAGCCGAAGCAGCAATGTTGCACCGTTTTGCCGTTGCTGGTGCTGCGACAGTTTATCGTAATGTGCATACTAAAACAGTTGAGGATTTAGTCGCGTTAGATATCGCTTTGCGACGCAATGATAAAGATTGGTTTGAAACCTTGCCCGAAAGTATTAGTCAGCATTTTATTCATAAATTATATTATGGTCATTTTTTCTGTTCGGTTTTCCATCAAGACTATTTAGCTAAAAAAGGTACTGACTGTTCAAAAGTGGAAGAAGAGATGTTGGTGATACTCGATCAGCGTGGAGCGCAATATCCAGCTGAACATAATGTTGGCCATTTGTATCATGCTAATTCAGATTTAAAAAACTTTTACCATGAGTTAGATCCAACTAATAGTTTCAATCCGGGTATTGGTAAAACCTCCAAAAAGAAATTTTGGAAATAAACCAAACCAAAATTCTAAAATTATCACCGCCATTATTGATTTAATGGCGGTTTTTTTATTAATTTACTATTATTGTTGATTAGTTAAAGTAATTTTTTTAATTGGTAAATGGTTTCTAACGCTTGTTTTGGCGTTAGTGCATCAGGATCGATCTGTTGTAGGGCTAGTTCGACTTCTGATGGTTCTGCATCGCCAATAAAGGTAAGTTGTGAGCTTTCAATATGGCTATTAGCGGATTGTTTAGAGATGACTTCTAGCTCTTTTAGTTTTTGTTTAGCGCGTTTTAAGATGGTTTTCGGTACACCTGCAAGTCCTGCTACTGCTATACCAAAACTCTTACTAGCTGCACCTTCTGAGACTTCATGGATAAAAGCGACGGTATTGTCGTGTTCTATGGCATCAAAATGGATGTTATAAACACCTAGCATTTGTTCTGGCAATTGAGTTAGTTCAAAATAGTGGGTAGCAAATAGAGTCATCGCTTTGATTTGGTTAGCCAAATTTTCAGCACATGCCCATGCTAGTGACAGACCATCATAAGTTGACGTTCCACGCCCAATTTCGTCCATTAAAACTAAACTATTTGGTGTCGCATTATGCATAATATTAGCGGTTTCAGTCATTTCCACCATAAAGGTTGAACGACCAGAAGCTAAGTCATCTGATGCCCCTATTCGAGTAAATATACGATCAACAGGGCCAATTGTCGCTTTAGACGCTGGAACAAAGCTGCCAATGTAAGCGAGTAAGACGATCAATGCTGCTTGACGCATATAAGTACTTTTTCCGCCCATATTTGGGCCAGTAATAATCAGCATTCGTCTATCTGATGAGAGAGATAGTGAATTGGCGATAAATGGTTTTTGTAATACTTGTTCTATCACAATGTGTCGCCCATCTTTGATTTCAATGCCTGTTTGATTGGTTAATGTTGGGCAATGATAGTTGAGTGTTAGGGCTCGTTCAGCAAGATTAGTCAGTACATCAAGTTCGGCGATAGCATCTGCACTGGTTTGCATATTGGCTAATTCTGGTATCAGTTGATCGAACAGTTGTTCATAAAGCTGTTTTTCAAGTGCCAATGCACGGCCTTTTGAGGTTAAGACCTTATCTTCATACTCTTTTAACTCAGGAATAATATAGCGTTCGACATTTTTTAGTGTTTGTCTTCGGGTATAATGGATTGGTGCTAAATGACTTTGGCCACGGCTAATTTGGATATAATAACCATGAACCGCATTAAAACCAACTTTCAATGTATCAATGCCTAAAGTTTCACGCTCGCGAATTTCGAGCTGTTCTAAATAGTTGGTTGCACCATCTGCTAAATTACGCAGTTCGTCCAGCTCTTGATTATAACCGTTAGCAATGACACCTCCATCACGAATAATTACCGGAGGTGCTTCAATAATTGCTCGATTTAACAGATCGGCAATTTGATCAAATTGATTAATTTTGGCGCGTAATGCAATAAGTGATGGTGCATTAAATTGCGCTAACTGTTGTTGGAGTTGTGGTAATAGGTTATAGGCATCACGTAACCGAGCAAAATCGCGTGGCCGAGCACTTCGTAGTGCTAATCTTGCCAAAATTCGTTCAAGATCACCAATTTGCTTTAATAGCGGTTGAAGGTCGGTGACATCATTTTGTAACTCTTTAATGGCTTGTTGTCGATTTTCTAAAATGGCCAAATTACGAATTGGCGAGTGTAACCAACGTTTAAGCATTCGACTACCCATAGCGGTTTGGGTTTTATCTAAAATGTCGGCCACAGTATGTTCAGTACCACCTGATAGGTTTTCGGTGATCTCTAAGTTTCTACGAGTGGCGGCATCTAACACCACAAAATCAACTGAAGATTCTTTAACTATTGAGCGAATATGTGGCATGGCTGTGCGTTGGGTATCTTTGACATATTGCAATAAACAGCCAGCTGCACATAAGGCATAATGGCAATCTTCCACCCCATAACCGACTAAATCATTGGTACCAAATTGTAAATTAAGTTGCTGTTTGGCGGTTTCCAGATCAAAGTCCCAAATTGGGCGTCGTCTTAATCCGTGACGATTTTCGATTAAATACATTGATGGAAAGTCTTCAGGGTAGAGTAACTCAACTGGGCTGGTTCGCTGTAATTCAGCTTGCATTGCTTCCGGATTATTACATTCAAATACAAAAAAGCGACCTGAACTTATGTCTAAAGTGGCATAGCCAAAGTGCTGTTTTTGTTGCCATATGCAGGCAAGTAAGTTGTCTTTACGATCTTCTAATAATAATTCATCGCTTACAGTGCCGGGAGTAACAATACGAACAATTTTACGTTCAACCGGCCCTTTACTTGTAGCGGGATCGCCGATTTGTTCACAAATTGCGACTGATTCACCAAGTGAAATGAGTTTAGCTAAGTAACTTTCAACCGCATGATAAGGTACTCCTGCCATCGGGATAGGTTGACCATTAGACGAGCCTCGTTTGGTTAGCGAAATATCTAAGAGTTGTGAAGCACGTTTGGCATCTTCATAAAACATCTCATAAAAATCACCCATACGATAAAACAATAAAATATCTGGGTTTTCAGCTTTCAACTTTAGATACTGGCGCATCATTGGTGTGTGGTCGGTAAAATCTTGGTTATCTGTCATAGTGTGTTAGTTCTTTAATCTTTTAAATTCAATGTATCAAATCTATCGCAGATTCTCATAGTCGGACTGCCAACAAATAGCTTATGATAGTAAAAATTTGTAACTAAAATAAGCTAGCATATATTATTGCTAGGATAATATATATTAGGTTTATGGTCGATAAAATCTTCGCTATATAATTGTTACTTAATTTAAAGATGTACCATGCTAATAATCTATTATTATAACGAATTATTTTTACTTAATGCAGTGGTTATTTTTATGCTGAGAGTAAAATTTTTAATTATATTAAATGATTGATTTTATTGATTATTAGTTGTGATTTCTTTTATGGTTAAAAACTATTTGATTAATTCGTGCCTAATTATGTGTAATGGTCTTGAATAAGACCCCAAAATTTGATAGTTTACTGTAAGTTATTTTTATCATTTAAAACAAAAAGAAGGTAATTGTTATGACAATCAAAGTAGGTATTAATGGTTTTGGCCGTATCGGTCGTATTGTTTTCCGTGCTGCACAAAAACGCTCTGACATTGAAATCGTTGCTATCAATGATTTATTAGACGTTGATTATATGGCTTATATGCTTAAATATGATTCAACTCATGGTCGTTTTGACGGTACTGTTGAAGTTAAAGACGGTAAATTAATCGTTAATGGTAAAACAATCCGCGTTACTGCTGAAAGAGATCCTGCGAACTTAAAATGGAATGAAGTAGGTGTTGATGTTGTAGCTGAAGCAACAGGTTTATTCTTAACTGATGAAACTGCTCGTAAACACATCCAAGCTGGTGCTAAAAAAGTTGTTTTAACTGGCCCATCTAAAGACAATACTCCAATGTTTGTTATGGGTGTTAATGATAAAGAATATGCAGGTCAAGATATCGTTTCTAATGCTTCTTGTACTACTAACTGTTTAGCTCCTTTAGCTAAAGTAGTTAATGATAACTTCGGTATCGTTGAAGCGTTAATGACTACTGTTCACGCAACTACAGCAACTCAAAAAACTGTTGATGGTCCATCTCACAAAGATTGGCGTGGTGGTCGTGGTGCTGCTCAAAACATCATCCCTTCATCAACTGGTGCTGCTAAAGCTGTAGGTAAAGTTATTCCTGAATTAAATGGTAAATTAACTGGTATGGCTTTCCGTGTTCCAACTCCAGACGTTTCTGTTGTTGACTTAACTGCACGTTTAGCAAAACCAGCTAAATACGAAGACATCTGTAAAGCTATCAAAGCAGCTGCAGAAGGCCCAATGAAAGGCGTTCTTGGTTATACTGAAGATGACGTTGTGTCTACAGATTTCTTAGGTGAAGTTTGTACTTCTGTATTTGATGCTAAAGCTGGTATCCAATTAAGTGATAACTTTGTTAAATTAGTTTCTTGGTACGATAACGAAGTTGGTTACTCAAACAAAGTATTAGACTTAATTGCAGTTGTTGCTAAATAATTAGAAGCAGTTGTAATTGCAAAAAAGCGGCCTTGGGTCGCTTTTTTAGTTCTAGTAAAGGGATTAAAATGATACCCTTATAAAAAAACGCCTATTTCGAGAAATAGGCGTTTTGCTTTTATTATTTAATTAAATTTTAATTAGATAACAACTACTTCAGCCGCTGCTGGTCCACGAGGGCTATCTTGGATAGCAAATTCGACTTGTTGTCCTTCAGCTAAGGTTTTAAATCCATCACCTGAGATTGCAGAGAAATGTACGAATACATCTTTGCTGCCATCGGCTGGAGTTATAAAACCGAAACCTTTACTTTCGTTGAACCATTTTACTTGGCCTGTTTTTTTATTCATTTACTAGACATCCTAACAATAATTAATAATTTGCCTTATCGGCTGTTTAGGCATTAACTAACATTAATACACCAACTCATAAACTAATCTAACTAGTCTGGAACTAAATTAAAAAGTTAATCGTTTTCATAAAAATGCTTCTTGTTGTTAGCCCATTACTATTACCTCACAATTTAAAATCGAAAGCAAGATTTTAATGACAATTTTTTCATCTTAGTGTACGGTTTTATATAAAATTTTTATATTAATTTGTTTAATTTGATAAATGACAAATTGTTACAACGCTAAGTCATTGAAGTTATTTCGAAAGTAAAAAAAAGTTTAAAGATTGAGTCATAAAAATTATTTTTTATGACTCAGTAGAAATGATTACTTTTTTGAATAATTTAGGTAGGATTACTTCTGTTTTGCTCTTTCAAAAGATTCAATAATTTCTTTACGAGCAGCTTCGGCATTATCCCAACCATCAACTTTTACCCATTTGCCTTTTTCAAGTGCTTTGTATTGCTCAAAGAAGTGCTTGATTTGAGATTTTAATAACTCAGGTAAATCGTCTACATCTTTTATATGGTCATATTCTTTTGATAATTTAGTATGCGGTACAGCAACTAGTTTAGCATCAGAACCTGCTTCATCAGTCATTTTTAAGACACCAACTGGACGACAACGAATTACAGAACCAGGTTGTAATGGATATGGAGTTGGAACTAATACGTCAACCGGATCTCCATCAAGTGATAAAGTGTGATTAATATAACCGTAATTACATGGATAAAACATTGCAGTTGCCATAAATCTATCAACAAATACTGCACCAGTATCTTTATCGACTTCATATTTAATTGGGTCAGCATTCGCTGGAATTTCAATCACGACATAGATGTCATCAGGTAATTCTTTACCGGCTGGTACGTTTAATAGTCCCATTTTTGTATCCTCTATCTTTTATTAGTAAGTAGTGTTTAATCATAAATATAAAACGAACATTATAAAAATTTACTCTGTTTCGCTCAATTCTTTTAAATATTGAAAAATTTGTCTGGCTGTTTTTGGCGGTTTATTTGCAGTCAGTTCTTTTCTAGCTGAACGTGCAAGTGTACGTAATTGCTGTCTATCTGCGGTAGGAAATAGCTCCATAATTGATTCTGCATCGCCAGTTTCAATTAACTCATCACGTAATTTCTCTAAACGGTGAAACATGGCAACTTGCTGGTTATGGCGATTTTTGAGTTTATCCAATGCTTGTGTAATCGGTTCAATATCACGATTTCTAAGCAATTTACCTATGTATTGAATTTGTCTGCGATAGCCTTCTTTTTTTATTTTTTGAGCTAATTCAATAGCATATAATAAATCTTCATCAAGTGGAATTTTACTTATTTCATTTTTGCTTAAATTGACAAGTTCGACACCTAATTTTTTAAGCACCTCGGCATCTCTTTTGATTTCACTTTTACTAACGTAAATAATTTCATCATCTTCTTGATTTATATTGAAGTCGGGTTCTAGATTTGGCTCTTGATTGTTATTCATGCTATTTCTTTTGTTAACTAAAATTAAATTCTGGCATATTATAACGTATCACTAGCAGAATTGTAGAAAATAATAAAATGAGTATTGAACAAATTAAAAAAGATGCGATAAGCCAACAACAACATCTATCCGCTATTGTTGCCGATGCTATTAAACAAGCACAAGCTCGGGTCGATTCAGTAGAGGTGTCGATTAATCAATCTACTGGTATTAGTGTCAGTACAAGAGAAGGTGATACTGAAAATGTTGAATTTAATAGTGATGGAGCATTAGGTATAACCGTTTATCAAAATCAACGTAAAGGTAGCGCATCTACCAGTGACTTATCTCCACAGGCGATCAGCCAAACTGTGGATATGGCAATTAATATTATGCAATATACTTCGCCTGATTCATGTTCAGGTTTAGGCGATCGTGAGTTAATGGCATTTGATAATGCCGATTTAGATCTTTTTCATCCAAGTGATTTAAATGTTGATAATGCAATAGAACAAGCAAAACAGGCGGAACTAACAGCGCTTGCTGAATCTTCATTAATAAGTTGTGATGGTGGTTACTTTAATAGCCGTTATGGTGTTTATGTTTATGGTAATAGTTTAGGAATGTTACAAGGCTACTGTGCCAGTTCACATTCACTTTCTTGCTCGGTGATTGCTGAGCAAAATGGACAAATGGAGCGAAATTACGCCTATACTTCTTCTCGGGATATTAATGAACTGCAATCACCAGTTTGGGTCGGAAAACAAGCTGCTGAGAAAGCTGTTGCTCATTTAGGTGCTAAACAAATTCCAACCATGCAAGTACCTGTCCTTTTTTGTTCGGAAGTTGCTGTCGGTTTAATAAGGCATTTAGTTTCTGCAATTAGTGGTGGTTCGATTTACCGAAAGTCTTCTTTTTTGTTGGATAGTGTAGGAAAAGCAGTTTTCCCTGCTTGGCTGACAATTTTGGAAGATCCATACATTTTAAAAGGAGTAGGTTCTTCACCATTTGACAGTGAAGGGACGAGAACTGTTAAGCGTAATATTATTGAACAAGGTATTTTGCAAACTTATTTATTAAGTAATTATTCAGCCAAAAAATTAGGTTTGAAATCTACCGGACATGCAGGTGGTATATATAATTGGTTAGTCTCACCAAGCCAAACTGATGCTGATTTCACTGCAATGTTAAGAAAACTAGATAAAGGTGTGGTTATAACGTCATTAATGGGACAAGGTGTTAACAATGTAACCGGTGATTATTCGCGTGGAGCTACGGGTTTTTGGGTTGAAAATGGTAAAATCCAATATCCTATTAATGAAATTACAGTAGCTGGTAATCTTAAAGATATGTATCAAAATATTGTAGCAATAGGTAATGATATTGAAACAAGAAGTAATATTCAATGTGGTTCAATATTGATTGAGAAAATGAGTATAGCAGGAAAGTAATTATACATGGGAAAGTTTACCAATAGTGCATTATTCCAAAAAATCATTTTTTGGATGCCAGGGCTGACGAGTTTATTGCATTATAAGCGAGAGTATCTTGGTTTTGATATTAAAGCTGGATTGTCAGTAGCAGCTGTATCGTTACCTGTTTCAATAGCATATGCTGAACTCACCGGCGTAGGAGCAATTGCTGGTTTATATTCGACAATCTTGCCACTGATTGTGTATGCACTATTTGGTTCTTCTAAGCAATTAATCGTTGGGCCAGATACAGCAACTTGCGCAGTTGTAGCCGCTGTAGTTTTCCCTTTAGCGGCTAATGATCCCGTTTTACGTTGGCAATTAGTTGTATTATTAACCATTATGATTGGTATTTGGTGTCTAATTGCCGGTAAACTTCACCTAGGGGCTTTAGCTGATTTATTAAGCCAACCGATTCTAATTGGTCTTTTAAATGGTATTTCAATTACGATTATGGTTGATCAGCTAGCCAAAACATTGGGATTTAAGTATGACTACTCTTATTTGATTGAGCGCATTGTTTATTTTCCTTTAAAGATATCGCAGATTCATGTATTAACTGCGTTAGTATCATTTTTTACTTTAGTGATATTGGTGGCTTTAAAAAAATTCAAACCTCGTTATCCGGCACCGCTGTTCGCCGTCATAATTATGACTTTTTTTTCATGGCTGTTTAATTTTGAACAATATAACGTACGGATTATTGGTAGTGTGACCAGTGATTTCATCCCAGCAGAGTCATGGTTAGATTTTGATAAAGGCTTAATGCGAAATTTAGTCGTTCCTTCTCTTAATATTGCCGTTATCTGTTTTGTTAGTATGATGATAACGGTACGTAGTTTTGCTTCTAAAAATAATTATGAAACCAATGCCGATATAGAATTTAAAGCATTGGGTATGGCCAACATAGTTGCCGGGTTATCTCAAGGATTTGTTGTTAGTGGTACCTCATCTCGAACAGCTGTTAATGATGCTAATGGCGGTAAAACCCAGTTAGTGTCAATCATAGCAGCTGTTTTAATTGGCTTTGTGGTGTTGTTCTTTTTATCTCCATTACAATACATTCCTACTTGTGTATTAGGCGTGATTCTAATTTATTCTTCGTTATCACTGATTAATTTTCAAACTATTATTCGGTTTTTTAAATTTGATCGCGATGCATTCTATTTAAGTTTAACTACACTCATTTCGGTTTTAGTTATTGGTATTATTCCGGGGATGGCGCTAGCAGTTTTATTGGGATTATTTTTATTTTTGCGTCGTGTTTTTAGACCGAATGATCAGTTATTAGGTGTTGATGATAGTGGTCGAATTCATTCAATTGGTTCTGACGTCAAACCATTGAGTAATACTATGATTTATAGATTTAATTCACCACTTACCTATTTTAACATTGCCTATTTTAAACGTAGAATTATCAATTATATTGATGATTCTGCCGAACAAATCAATTATGTTATTGTTGATGCGATACCTTGTTTTACTTATAAAGATGTTAGTGTGTTGACGGGTATTGATGAATTGGTGAATTCATTAAAAGTTAGAAATGTCGTGCTAATTTTGGCTGGTCGACGCAAAACACTAAAAAATTGGTTTAAACAGATGAATCTTAAATTAGATAGTGATTATATTGAATTTGCTTATGACCTCTATTTTGCTGTGCGATTAGTGCAAAGTAAGGAGCATATGGACAATAAAATGGATGAAGAAGTTATTAACTAAATGTTGAATAATCATTTTTAATTAACTAAGGGTAATTATGAGTAACATCAAAGATCGTATTAAAATTGAAATGATTAGTACCGGTGATGAAGTTTTATATGGTCAAATTATTGATACTAATGCTGCATGGTTATCTGATTTTCTGTTTCAAGAGGGTATTACTATTACCTCTCGTCATACGATAGGAGATAATTTATCAACGCTGATTGAAACTTTAAAAGAGCGTAGTTTGCAAAATGATATTTTAATTGTCAATGGTGGATTAGGGCCGACTAGTGATGATCTTAGTGCCCAAGCAGCTGCACTGGCCAATAATGAATCGCTAGTTTTACACGAAGAATGGCTCAAGTCACTTGAGCGTTATTTTCTTAATCGTGGTAGAACGATGCCTGCAAGTAATATTAAACAAGCCATGCTACCTCAAAGTGCGACGTTAATTGATAATCCTATTGGTACCGCATGCGGTTTTAAAATCAAGCTGAATAATTGTCTATTATTCTTTACTCCCGGTGTGCCTTCTGAATTTAAACAAATGATTAAAAATGAGATTATTCCTGAGATCAAGTTGAATTATCCACTGGCAGAGAGCAAACTTTGTTATCGATTAACAACAATGGGCCGAACTGAAAGCGATTTAGCACAAGAAATTGACTCCACATTGGATATACCGGAAAATATCACGATTGGTTATCGTGCCGCAATGCCTATTATTGAATTAAAATTAACGGGTCCAGAAAACCAAAAAAGTGAAATGGATAAGTTGTGGCAACAAATTAAATCGGTTGTTAATGCTAATTTGCTTTATGAAGGTGTATTAAGTGAATCAGGTGAGACAGGATTAGCTCATATAGTATCAAAATTATTACACGATACTAATCAATCTATTGTTATTATTGAACAACAATCAGCGGGGATGATTAGTTATCAATTGTTCGAAGCTGATGCTCCTGTCGTCAAATCAGAGATTGTACCTTTATTATTGGATGAACCGAGCAGTTATTTCACAGAATTATTAAAAGCACAAGGTGCTAATATAGCGATCGGTATTATTAATTTTCAAGAAAAGAATAGCCAATTTACTTTAATTATTGCAACATTAAAACAAGTATTACACTTTAATTTAAAGTATACCGGACGAAGTCAAAGTAAAAGAACACAGCAACAAGTCTTAGCAGCAATTGCATTGGATGGCTTACGACGTTACCTTTTAAATATGCCTATAATAGGTGCTAATATTTGGTTAGAGGTAATGGAATAGATATTTATTATTTCAATTCATCTAAAATAATGGATTTTACATAACATAGTAATATTAGTTATGGACAATTCGCTACAAAATTAAGTAGAATAGCGGATCTTTCAATTGAAGCATATAAGTTAAAATATTAGAGGTAAAAATGGCTCGTGTAACTGTCCAAGATGCAGTAGAAAAAATTGGTAATCGCTTTGATCTCGTTTTAGTTGCAGCAAGACGTGCTCGTCAATTACAAGTCGAAAATAAATCGCCACTAATTCCAGAAGAAAACGATAAAGAAACTGTGGTTGCTTTACGCGAAATTGAAGATGGGCTTGTCAATAAACAAATTCTTGATACTGCTGAATTCCAAGCTCGTCAAGATGAAGAATCAGAAGTGCGTACAGCTCTTCATGAAACGGTACTTTTAGAAAATACTCCTTCATACGAATAAACATTGCTGAGAATTGCCCATGCAATATTTTGAGAGCTTAAAAGAGGTAGTTGCATCTTATCTTCCTGTCAAGCAAGTTGAATTGATCCAAGCTGCATATCTCTTTGCTAAGCAAGCACATGAAGGGCAATTCCGATGTAGTGGTGAACCATATGTAACCCATCCGGTTGCTGTTGCAACCATTTTAGCCGATATGCGGCTAGATTATGAAACCATCATCGCTGCACTTTTGCATGATACTATCGAAGATACCCCGGTCACCTTCCAAGACATTACGCAAAAATTTGGTAAGCATGTTGCAGTTTTAGTGGAAGGGGTTTCAAAACTTGATAAGTTAAAATTTAGAAATCGCCAAGAAGCTCAAGCTGAAAATTTTCGGAAAATGGTTTTAGCCATGACCGAAGATGTGCGAGTAATTTTAATTAAATTAGCTGATAGAACGCATAACATGCGTACTCTTGGTGCTTTAAGGCCAGATAAACGTCGCCGTATTGCTAAAGAAACTTTAGAGATTTATGCGCCATTGGCTCATCGTTTAGGCATTCATCATATTAAAACCGAACTTGAAATACTTGGTTTTACAGCTATGCATCCTAATCGAGCTAAGGTTCTTAAAAAAGTGGTTAAAATTGCTCGAGGGACCAGAAAAGAACTAATCCAGCAAATTCTTTCTGAAATAAGAGGTCGTCTAGCAGATGCAGGTATTGATGCTCAAGTAGAAGCGCTTGAAAAGAATATCTATGCGATTTATCAGAAGATGCAACTGCGTGAGCAACATTTTCATTCAATTATGGATATTTATATTTTCCGAATTGTAGTGGAAGATGTTGACGCTTGCTATCGTGCGCTTGGTTTAGTGCATAATTTATATAAACCGCGTCTTAATCGTTTTAAAGATTATATTGCTATTCCTAAAGCTAATGGTTACCAATCGTTGCATTCATCATTAATTGGTCCGCATGGTACCCCGGTAGAGGTTCAAATACGAACTGAAGATATGGAACAAATGGCGGAAATGGGCGTTGCTGCGCATTGGATTTATAATGAAAATGATGAGTTAAACAATACCACCACTCAGATTAAAGCCCAACGTTGGATGCAAAGTTTGCTAGAACTTCAGCAAAGTGTTGGTAATTCATTTGAATTTATTGAAAATGTTAAATCAGACCTTTTTCCAAAAGAGATTTATGTTTTTACTCCAAAAGGTCGTATCGTCCAATTACCTGAAGGCTCAACAGCAGTTGATTTAGCTTATGCAGTGCATTCTGATATTGGTTTCCAATGTATTGGTGCGTTAGTAGATCGTAAACCTTATCCGCTTTCTCAACCTTTAAGTAATGGCCAAACTGTCGAAATAATAACTTCGCCAGAAAGTCGTCCTAATGCAAGCTGGCTAAATTTTGTTGTTAGTGCTAAAGCACGCTCTCGTATTCGCCAAGCATTAAAAACGTTAAAAAGAGAAGATGCAATTGAGTTAGGGCGTCGTCTACTCAATTTAGCGTTAATTAAATCAGGCGGTATTGAGTCATTAACACTGAAACAGAAAGATCGTATTGTTGGGTTAACCAAGTTAACATGCTTCGATGATGTATTAGCCGAAATTGGTCTTGGTAACATCATGAGCCATTTTATTGTTAAAGGTTTAGAACATAAAGCGCTTTTATCTAATCAATCTGATACCAATAAAACTTTAGTTATTACCGGTAGTGAAGGGGTTTTAGTGACCTTTTCGAAATGTTGTCATCCTATTCCTAATGATCCGATTGTTGGCCATGTTAGCCCTGAAAAAGGTTTAACCGTTCATCATGAATCGTGTCGCAATATTAGTGGTTATCAGAATAACCCAGAAAAATATATTGCACTTAAGTGGGCACCAAATATCGATCAACTATTTGTTGCAGAGATTTGGGTAGATATTCTTAATAGTCAAGGCACTTTAGGTCATATTCTTTCGATTATTAATGACGAAAAAGCTCATATTCAATGGCTAAATACCGAAGAAAAAGATAGGCAAATTTATACAATTATTTTGCAGCTTGAAGTTAAAAACTCACAACAATTAAATGATTTAATTAGAAAATTATCACTACAACAAGATGTAGTGAGTGTGATACGTAATATTAATTAATTATCATGTCTGATCGTTTACTAAACCATATACCACTAATCAAATTAGCTGGTATTGGTGCTAGTTTAGAAAGTAAATTCCATGCACTAGGCATTAAAACCATTCAAGATTTATTATTACATTTTCCTCTACGTTATGAAGACCGAAGTTCTTCTTGCGCTATAGGTGATGCTACAATTGGCGAATATACCACTATTGAAGGGCGCATAATTAAAACAGAGATTATTTTTAAGCGTCGCCAAATGCTGTTATGTTATATTCAAGATGATTCTGGAATCGCTATTTTACGTTTTATGCATTTTAATGCAGGTATGAAAGCGTCGATGATAGTAGGAAAATGGATAAGTGCATATGGTGAAATAAAAAGCGGTAAAACTAATTTAGAAATTATTCATCCGCAATTTAACATCAAAGCGAATAAAGATGAACGAGCATCGCTAAGCGATTTAAATGAAGAGCGATTTACACCTATTTATCCTTCTACATATGGATTGACACAAAATGTAATCCGTAAAATGATAAAATCGGCATTAATTTTACTAAAAAACAATTTACCAAATGAAATATTACCTGATTCATTAAGTCAAAATTATTTACCTATTTTAGATGCATTGAACATCATTCATAATCCTTCTATTACGACTGATATTGATCAGTTATTAGTTGGTGAACACCCAGCTATAAAACGTTTTGTATTTGAAGAGTTACTTGCCTATCATTTAAGCATGTTAATGATTAAAAGAGATAATCAAAAGCAACATGCTTATTCAATGCACAGTAATCAGCGATTGACTCTACCTTTTCTAGGTTCATTACCATTTAATCCAACTCACGCTCAACAAAGAGTTGTACAAGATATCTATCAAGATATGACAAAGCATATTCCAATGATGCGACTAGTACAAGGTGATGTAGGCTCAGGTAAAACTTTAGTTGCAGCTATGGCCGCCTTAAATGCGATAGAGAATGGTCATCAAGTTGTTTTAATGGCGCCAACCGAAATATTGGCAGAGCAACATTTTAATAATTTTAAACAATGGTTTGAACCATTAGGCATTACTGTAGATTGGTTATCTGGTCGATTAACAGCTAAAAATAAGCAGCAGCGATATGAAGCTTTAAAGCAAGGTGAAATCACGATGTTAGTTGGTACCCATGCGGTGTTTGTTGATAAAGTTGAATTTTCCAATTTGGGGCTAGTTATTATTGACGAACAACATCGATTTGGTGTGAATCAACGGTTAAGTTTGTGGGAAAAGGGTATTAAAAATGCCATACACCCACATCAATTAATCATGACAGCAACACCAATACCAAGAACGTTGGCAATGACAGTTTATGCAGATTTGGATGTCTCAATAATTGATGAATTACCTCCAGGACGAACCCCAGTAACCACTATTGTTATTCCTAATTCCCGTCGAGAAGAAATTATCGACAAGGTTAATCAAGCTTGTTTAAGTCATCGTCAGGTTTATTGGGTTTGTACTTTAGTGGAAGAATCAGAAACTCTAGATGCTCAAGCCGCTGAAATGTTAGTTGAGGAATTGAAAGAAAGGTTACCACACTTAAATATAGCACTTGTCCATGGCAAAATGAAATCTGATGAAAAGCAATCTGTTATGCAGGCTTTCAAAGCGGGAGAGGTTCAACTTTTAGTTGCGACAACGGTTATTGAAGTTGGGGTCGATGTGCCCAATGCAAGCTTAATGATCATTGAAAATGCTGAACGTTTAGGACTTGCTCAGCTACATCAATTACGTGGTAGGGTAGGACGAGGCAGTGCAATTTCACATTGTGTGTTAATGTATCAAGCTCCATTAAGTAAAATTGCTCAGGCTCGGATGAAAGTAATGCGTGATAGCAATGATGGTTTTGTTATTGCCCAAAAAGATCTTGAAATTAGAGGTAGTGGTGAAATTTTAGGAACTAGGCAAATGGGGGAAGCAAATTTTAAAATTGTTGATTTAATCCGTGATCAGCATTTAATTAGCGAGGTGCAAAAAGCATCATATCTTATCTTAAGCGAGTCTCCGGAGTGTGCTAAACAACTTGTTGATTGTTGGCTTCCGGAACGGCAAAAATATATCAATGCTTAATCTTGTTCTTATTGATAAATTGCTTTTAGTTTTGAATATTAGTGATTATTGTTTTGTTGAAATCTCTTTTCTCACTAGAATATAACAAAATAGAAAAAACAATAAAAAAGTGGACTTAGAAAGTTGTTCTAGTCCACATTAGTTAGCTTTTTAATTATAAAAATGAACGGTATGGCAGTTCAGGTTCATCGGTAAAGATATCTCTAAATCCACGATAGTGTTGATAGTGCATTTTGTTTTTATCGGTTGGATAAGTATATTTACCACCAACTTGCCAGAAGAAAGGCGTAAATTGATACTCCAGACGATCCTTTTTCATTTGCCAAAGTACTTCAATTTCACGCGGGTCACTTTGGAAATTCGCCCATATATCGTGGTGAAATGGAATCACTACTTTAGTATTTAATGATTCCGCCGCCCGTAAAATGTCTGATGAGGTCATTTTATCGGTTACGCCGCGCGGGTTCTCTCCATAAGATAACAAAGCAACATCAATTTTATGATCATTACCATGTTTGGCATAATAATTAGAGTAGTGAGAATCGCCAGAATGATAAAGTGATCCGCCTGAGGTTTCGAATAAATAGTTAACGGCACGATCATCCATACCATCTAATATGGATTTATCGGTGGATGAAACACCTTTCGGTAGAGTGACTAATGAAGTTCTATCAAAAGAGTCTAAAACGCGAATAGTAATATCACCAACTTGGATAGTTTCACCTACTTTGGCAACGATACAGCGATCTTCAGGAACCCCCCAACTTTTCCATAATTCAACACATGCTTTAGGACCAATAAATTTGACTTTTGGTGAGCAGTTTTGCATGACTGCTGCTGCAACATTGACATCAATATGATCAGCATGGTCATGGGTTGCCATTACCGCATCAATCTCTTTGATTGCAAAAGGATCAAGAACAAATGGGCTAGTTCTAAGATTTGGTTGTAATTCACGTACTCCACCCATTCGCATCATTTGATGTTGTTTGTTCATTAATGGATTTGCGTGAGTTTTTTTACCTGTACCACACCAAAAATCGACAGAGATATTAGTATTACCTGCTGATTTCAACCAAATCCCTGTACAAGCAAGCCACCACATCGTAAACGTATTAGGTTTAACTTCTGTTGTTTCTATTTCTTCATTAAGCCAAGTTCCCCATTCAGGAAAGGTGTTTAATATCCAAGATTCTCTGGTAATTTCGTTTACTTTACTCATACTTTGTTCCTTTTACAATTTAATTATTAAACTAAAATCACTTCTGTGCCCTGTTCCTTTATGCTTTCAATTACTTCCTTATTTGCTTGTTTGCCAGTTATTAAAATATCAATTTTAGTAACCGGGCAAAAAAGCATGCCAGAATTTGCTTTGGTATTTATTTTAGAACTATCAACAACGACTACTAATTTTTCAATTTTTTCAAGTATTTGTTGTTCAGCTACCGCTCCCAGTATTTCATTCTTATACAGCCCATTTGGTGTTAATGTTTTACCACTTGTAAACATCCATTTTCCTGCATAAGAATCAGTTATATTTGCTATAGGATTTAGAATAATGTTTTGTGTTTTGTTATATAATCCTCCCATAATGATGACGTTTTCGTGATCATGTTCAATCAAGTAACAAGCTAAAGGAAAATAGTTGGTAATGATCGAAACATTTTTACCACATAATTCACGACCTAATAAAAATGCCGTTGAGCCACAGTTAATAACTATATTTTCATCACTTCCACACAACTTCGCCGCTCTTATGGCAATACGTGCTTTTTCATGATAATGATCGGTATTATTATTTCCTATCGGTGCCCAAATTGGTTTTTGTACTTCTATTCGCATAATGCCATTACGAACTTTTTTTACTTTTCCGTCCTGATCTAGTTTTGTAATATCCCGACGGGCTGTCGCTGGTGATATTGCAAAATAAGAAACCAATTCAGTAACTCTTACCATCCCTTTTTCATTAACCATTGCCACTATTTGGGTGTGGCGTGATATTTCGTTCATTGTACCCTCTTATTAATTTAATATGATTAAATTTGATTAAAAATGATGTTAGTTATCATTTTGTATTTTGTCAATTATTTAAATATTAATATCAATAATCATAAGTTCAATTTATTGATAATAATAGTTATATTTTTAATTTTTGCTTCTGTTTTTTAAAGATAATGTGATGGATGTCACAATTGCTAAGTCAATAAATTTAGAAAAGTGATCAACATCAAAATAATCACAAACAATCATTGAATGATTGTTTGTGATTGTAGAATATAACAAATGTTATTCAGCGAACTGAATAATATTAAATAGGTTGAAGTTCCATCTATGAGTTTTGCGATAGGTAATTATAAAAAAGACATTTGAAGGTTATAGATACCTAAACAATAACGTTAACGTTAGAAATGTCGATAACCAATGAGAGGGACATATGGAAGTAATTTATAACATTTTTTATATCTTTTATAGTCAAGTTATGACGAAGGCACCATTATTACTGGGCCTAGTTACCTTGCTAGGTTATTGTCTTTTAAAAAAAGATATCACCACAATTTTAAAAGGCACGATTAAAACCATTGTTGGTTTTATGCTGTTACAAGTTGGTTCAGGTGTTTTAGTTTCAACATTTAAACCCGTTATTGCTAAACTTTCCGAATATCATGGTATAACCGGATCGATTATCGATACTTATGCCTCAATGGTGGCTGTCGAAAAGGGGATGGGTGAACAATATTCATGGGTTGGTTATGCAGTATTGCTTGCATTAGCGATTAATATTTTACTGGTCATCTTTAGACGTTTCACCGGAATTAGAACCATCATGTTGACCGGTCATATCATGTTTCAACAAGTTGGTTTAATTACACTTTTCTACTTCCTATTCGGTTATGGTATGTGGGAAACCATCATCTACTCAGCAATAATTACGGCATTATATTGGGGAATTTTTTCAAATATGATGTTTAAACCGACTGAAGCGGTAACTGGCGGCGCAGGTTTTTCTATTGGTCATCAACAACAGCTAGGTTCATGGATTGCGGTGAAATTAGCGCCAAAATTGGGCGATAAAGATGATTCAGTAGATAATTTAAAATTACCAAAATGGTTACATATTTTCCACGATAGTATTGCTGCCACAACGATAGTGATGACAATCTTCTTCGGCATTATCCTTCTTTCATTTGGTTTGGATAATTTACAAACAATGGCAGGGTCAACTCATTGGACTATCTACATTTTCGAAACCGGACTTAAATTTGCCGTAGCCATCCAAGTTATTGTTGGTGGTGTAAGAATGTTTGTAGCTGAGTTATCTGAAGCATTTAAGGGCATTTCTGAAAAATTAATACCAAATGCAGTGTTGGCTATCGATTGTGCGGCTATCTATGCTTTTTCACCTAACGCCATGGTATTTGGTTTTATTTGGGGGGCATTAGGTCAATTTTTAGCAATAGCGCTTTTACTGGTATTTAAATCGCCAATCATGATTATTCCTGGTTTTATTCCTATGTTTTTCTCTAATGCCACCATTGGCGTATTTGCCAATCATTATGGTGGATGGAAAGCGGTAATGAAACTCTGTTTTGTTATGGGAATGGTTGAGGTTCTAGGCTCTGCTTGGGTAATTAATATTTTCGCCCAAAATGGTACGCCAATTGATTCTTGGATGGGAATGGCTGATTGGGCAATTTTATTCCCACCGATTTTACAAGGTTTATCTTTCTCTCATCTATTTATCTATGTCTTGATTGCGTTATCTCTGGTCTATATGTTCTTTGCGGCTAAATCACTACGAGCTGAAGAAGCCCTACAAAAACAACAACCAACCAATGATATTCATGATGATGTTAATGAAGCAGTAGTTGAAAAAATGGACGAAGTGGCAATTAGTGAAGGTCAACCGATTCGTATTCTTGCTGTTTGTGGTAGTGGTCAGGGATCATCAATGATGATGAAGATGAAAATTGCCAATTATTTAGATAAAAAAGGTATCGCAAATGTCATGGATTCATGCGCAGTCACGGATTACAAATCAAAACTACCTAATGTCGACATTATCGTTGCTTCTAAACATTTGATTCATGAAATCGAGGTTAATGAAGGACAACATGCATTAGGTGTCCAAAACATGTTAAATCCTCAAACTTTCGGCGATGAACTTATTGAGCTTATCAATAAAGTGAATGGTAAATAGGCAGAATATTTAAAGGAGTTCAACAATGGCTTTCAAAGAATCATTAATTGAAAATAACTCTATTTTACTCAAAGCAGAAGCTACAAGTTGGCAAGAAGCTGTTAAGTTAGGAACAGATATGCTGGTTGCGTCTAAAGCGATTGAGCCTCGTTATTATGATGCCATCATTCAATGCGTTAAAACCATGGGGCCTTATATCATTATTGCCCCTAATTTGGCCATGCCACATGCGAGACCAGAAGATGGCGTAAACCGTACGGCTTTTGCATTAGTAACTTTGAAAAAACCTGTTTATTTTGAGGGAGAGATCGATCCTGTTGATGTACTAGTTACCCTCGCCGGCAGTACTTCTGATCAGCATATGGAAGGATTAATGGAAGTGACTCAAATTTTAGATGATGAAAATAGTGAGACAGGTGTTGATCTGGATAAATTAAGACGTTGTAACAGCAAAGAAGATGTTTATGCGGTTATCGATCGCGCGCTAAATGGAGGCTAAATGATGTTTCAAGCATTAAAAGAACGCGTACTACAGGCTAATTTATTGCTACCACAATATAATTTAGTCACCTTTACATGGGGAAATGTATCAGAAGTGGATCGTGCAAAGGGAGTCATGGCCATCAAACCATCAGGGGTTGAGTACTGTGATATGACCATAGATGATATTGTTGTGGTTTCATTAACCGGCGAAATTGTCGAAGGCAAACTAAATCCTTCTAGTGATACCGCAACTCATCTCGAACTCTATAAGGCCTTTGCAAATATTGGCGGAATTGTGCATACCCATTCTCGTTATGCAACCGTTTGGGCACAGGCAGAATTGGATATTCCTGCATTAGGTACCACTCATGCTGACTATTTTTATGGTGATGTACCTTGTAGTCGCAGACTAACTGATAGTGAAATCGCCACAGATTACGAAAAAAATACCGGACTCGTTATTATCGAGGAATTTAAACATCGCGGTATTGATCCTATGGCGATGCCTGGCGTTATTGTCTCTGGTCATGCGCCATTTTGTTGGGGTAAAAATGCCTTAAATGCGGTACACAATGCTGTGGTACTTGAAGAAGTCGCAATGATGGCAATTTCAACTCGGCAACTCAATCAAACCATCAAAATTCAACAAACATTATCCGATAAGCACTATTTTCGCAAACATGGTGCTAATGCTTATTATGGTCAAAAATCAAATTAGATAAGGAAACCGACATGACAACACCAAAATTACAAATTGCTTTAGATCAAACAGAACTAACCTCAGCATTGGAGGTGGCAAAAAATGTTTCAGGATTTGTTGATATTATCGAAGTTGGCACTATTCTCGCCTTTGGTGCAGGAATAGAAAGCGTTAAAAATCTAAGAAAATTATATCCTAATCATATATTAGTCTGTGATTTAAAAACGACTGATGGTGGAGCGATATTAGCTAAAATGGCTTTCTCAGCTGGGGCTAACTGGTTAACGGTTTCGGCTGCAGCGCATATCGCTACCATTGAAGCATGTAAAAAAGTGGCTGACGAATTTAATGGCGAAATTCAGATCGAATTATATGGTCATTGGACACTAGAAGATGCCAAAGCATGGCGAAAATTGGGGATTAAACAGGCTATTTATCATCGTTCTCGTGATGCTGAATTAGCTGGTATTGGTTGGGGAGAGGATGATTTGGTTAGAATGCGACAATTGTCAGATTTAGGTCTTGAACTTTCCATAACGGGCGGAATTATTCCTGAGGATATTCACCTATTTGCAGGAATTAAAACCAAAGCCTTTATTGCTGGTCGAGCTCTTGCTAGTGAAAATGGTAAACAAACTGCTCAAGCTTTAAGAGAGCAAATTGCTAAATATTGGTAATAGATGCGATGCAGTCAGTAAAATGACTGCATATTTGATGTTCAAATAAATATTATTAGGTTTTATTATGGCAAAATTTGCAATTAATCCGACCAATCAATCTAATTATATTGGTATTTATGAAAAGGCATTACCTAATGAACTTACTTGGCAAGAAAAACTGCACGAGGCGAAAACATTAGGATTTAATTTTATCGAGATATCAATTGATGAATCAGAACAGCGAAGAGCAAGACTTGATTGGTCAGATGATGAGATTTATCGATTAAAGCGATTATGTGAACAATATGGACTACCATTGCATTCTATGTGTTTAAGTGCTCATCGTAAATTTCCATTTGGATCTGCCGATAAAAGTATACGTCAGCAAGCCAAAGTTATTATGAATAAAGCACTGATGCTCGCCTATAAACTAGGAATAAGGGTAATTCAATTAGCTGGATATGATGTTTATTATGAACCAGCCAATTTACAGACTCACCAGCGATTTATTGCGGGAATGCAGTGGTCAGCGAAACAAGCTGAAAAAATGGGGATAATGCTTGCCGTTGAAATCATGGATACTAGTTATCTC
This sequence comes from Gilliamella sp. W8128, assembly GCF_016100545.1. NCBI lineage: Bacteria > Pseudomonadati > Pseudomonadota > Gammaproteobacteria > Orbales > Orbaceae > Gilliamella > Gilliamella sp. W8128. Next base: position 68,459 of record NZ_JACFSE010000005.1, on the reverse strand, counting down.
AATTCACTCAGTAAGTTTGAAATTCTAAAAAAAGAGGTCAATTCTCCTTATTTTATGGCTTATCCAGATGTAGGGAATATTTCTGGTTGGAATTATGATGTCTGTACAGAGCTTATGTTAAGTCGAGAGCACATTGTTCAAATACATCTAAAAGATACTTATAAGGTTAAAGCTAATTATTCTGGTCAGTTTAGAGATTTAACTATTGGCGAAGGGGAGGTTGATTTTCTTGCTATATTTAAAATACTAAAACAGATAAATTATACTGCTCCGCTTGTTATTGAAATGTGGGCAAAAGATCATAAATGGAGAGAAAACATTATAACAGCTCAAAAACGACTCAAAACCATAGCCGAGAATGCCGAATTTGTTCTGTTTAATTGATTTCTATCTAATCATGAATTATCAATGTTCCATGTTTCATGAATTCTAAAAATGGAGCATTGATATACTTTATAAATCATTTGAAGATATATAGTTAATCCAATTATGGTAACTTTAGATTTATTAGTTGCTATTATAATTTTATTTTTAGAGTCTCTGATTATCAATAATAAAATAATTATGATTAATTGAACTAAATTTCAGCAATACTATGATGTAAGCGTTGTAATTTATATTCAATTTTTATATAACTTTTTATTATCAATAGCATAAAATTATTCAAATTTTTTTGTATCTTGCTTAGAAAACTTAATGATTTGTTCTTTGCACGAATATGGCTATCGTGTAATATAGTCTTCATTATAAATCTGATTAAATTGCGAATATTTTATGAAATCCGCTCTAAAACTCTTTTCTCTTTTTTTAGTTATTTTCACATTATTAGGCTGTGGTTTAAAAGGTCCACTTTATTATCCTGCAGATCAGTCAAATGCAATTATTGAATCTAATGATACAAATAAATTGGCTTAAAGGAATAATATAATGGACTTTTTACATTATCAAAATGGCCATTTATTGGCGGATAACGTTGCTATTTGTGATTTAGCTAATCAATATGGTACCCCTTTATATGTTTATTCTGCTGATCATATAACTAAGCAATTTCTTTCTTATCAAGATTCTTTAAAAAATAAGAAGCATTTGATTTGTTATGCAGCAAAAGCGAATAGCAATTTATCTGTTTTAAACTTATTAGCTAAACTTGGTGCAGGTTTTGATATTGTTTCACAAGGTGAATTAGAAAGAGCTTTAAAAGCTGGCGCCGACCCTAAAAAAATTGTATTTTCAGGGGTAGCAAAATCTGTTGTTGAAATTAGACGTGCGCTTGAAGTAGGAATTAAATGTTTTAATGTTGAATCAGAACCTGAATTATATCGTATCAATGATATTGCTCATCAATTAGGGAAAATAGCTAGTATTTCTTTACGGATTAATCCTGATGTAGATGCAAAAACACATCCGTATATTTCAACAGGATTGCGTGAAAACAAATTTGGTATAAGTTATCAATTAGCTTTAGATACTTATCGTAAAGCAGCATCATTAAAAAATATTAAAATAATTGGTATTGATTGTCATATTGGCTCTCAATTAACCGAGTTATCGCCTTTTCTTGACGCGGCTGATCGTATATTGGCATTAGTTGACCAACTAGCAGCAGAAAATATTCATCTTGAGCATATTGATTTAGGTGGAGGGTTAGGTATTTGTTATCATGATGAACAGCCACCATCAGCGACATTACTGGTATCAAAACTAATTGAAAAGTTAAAAAATTATCCTGAACTTGAAATTGTTTTCGAACCAGGTAGATCAATCGTTGCCAATGCTGGATTATTAATTACTAAAGTTGAATATACTAAGCATCAAGATGGTAATCACTTTGCGATTGTTGATGCCGGGATGAATGATTTAATACGACCAGCTCTTTATCAAGCGTGGATGCAAGTCCTACCTGTTAAAGAATCAACAGATTCGAATATCCAAAAGATTTATAATATTGTTGGGCCAATTTGCGAATCTAGTGATGTATTAGCTTATCAACGTGAACTTTCAGTTGAACAAGATGATCTGTTAGTTATTTGTAGTGCAGGTGCTTATGGCTTTAGTATGGCGTCTAATTATAATAGTCATCCTCGACCGGCAGAAGTCATGCTTGAAAATGGTAATCAGCATAAATTGATTCGAGAGCGTGAAACTTTTGATGATTTATGGCGCGGTGAATTAGTATTATAATTCATTATAAAGCTGATAAATATGTTTTCTAAATTTTGCTTGATGACTCCATTTAATCAAACAAATATGATGAAAAAGTAAAAAATACTGATGATTTACAATAAAAGGTAACTAGAGATGAACTTTTCAAAAATGCATGGACTGGGTAATGATTTTATGGTTATTGATGCAGTAACGCAAAATGTTCATCTTTCAAGTGAAATGATCAAACGTATGTCAGACCGATATACAGGGATTGGGTTTGATCAGCTACTTATTGTTGAGCCACCTTATTCTCCTGAAAGTGATTTTCATTACCGTATATTTAATGCTGATGGTTCTGAGGTTGAGCAATGTGGTAATGGCGCTCGTTGCTTTGCTCGCTTTGTGCGATTAAAAGGATTGACTAAAAAAAGAGTGTTAAAAGTCAGCACTATGAAAGGTAATATTGTTTTGACGGTGAATGATGATGAAACCGTTCGGGTTAATATGGGAACACCAATTTTTGAGCCTAATAAAATTCCTTTCAAAGCCATTAAAGAAGAAAAAACTTATATTATTCGAGCACAAGAACAAACAGTTTTATGTGGTGTCGCCTCTATGGGGAACCCGCATTGTGTAATTCAAGTTGAAGATGTGCTAACTGCTCAAGTATTAACTTTAGGTCCGCTATTAGAGCAACATGAACGCTTTCCTGAAAAAGCGAATATTGGTTTTATGCATATTATTGATCGAGATAATATTAATTTGCGTGTTTATGAAAGAGGCGTGGGTGAAACTCAAGCTTGTGGAACAGGAGCTTGCGCCGCTGTTGCTGTTGGCATTAATCAAGGATTATTAAACCAGCGGGTGAATGTTAATCTACCCGGAGGAAAATTAATAATAGATTGGAAAGGTAATCAGTCGCCGCTTTATATGACTGGACCAGCTACACATGTATATGATGGTTATATTGCTATTTAATTGCGCTAAACTTTATGAATTTTATTAACCTGATTACATAAAGACAATGAAATAAATTATGGTCGTAAAAAAAACACAAACATTGAAGTTGAAACAGCCGCGACGAAAAAAATCATTTGTTAAATTAAATGATGAAATGGTTAGCCAATATATTATTGATAACCCAGATTTTTTTATTCGAAATGCTACTCATATTGAACGCATGCGCGTACCACACCCTGTGCGAGGTATGATTTCACTACCTGAATGGCATATGGCAAGGCAACGTAATAAAATTAGTCAACTTGAGTCGGAAATCACATTACTGATGGAGCACGCAAGTGCTAACGAATTACTCTTTAATCAGTTAATAAAATTGCAATTTCAATTAATAAAAGCAAAAGATATAAACGAATTATTAGATTCTTTAAAAATTTGGGCCAAAGATTTAGGACTTAGTGGTGCCTATTTATATTTATTTGATGATAAATGGTTACTTAGTGCACCATCAAATTATCATTATTTAGCTTTAAACTCCTCGCAGTTTGATTTTATTCGTGTAAGACATTTACAGTATAGCCAATTTTATTTGGGGTCATTAAATACAACTGAATTAGATTTTTTATTACCTAAACATGGTTATGTTGGCTCTGTAGCTTTATCACTATTGGGGCAATTTGGTGATCTTGGTTTATTAATGTTTACGAGTACAGATCCTCAGCATTATCAGACTGGACAAGGAACCTTGTTGTTAGAAAAGATCAGTGAAATATTGCCAATTCTTATTGAAAAATGGATTATGCGAAAAAAGTAAGGAAATATGATGGTTAAAATTAATCCTAATTACTCTTCTTTTTTAACCGGGCCTGTTGAGCATTTTTTAAATTATTTGAAATCTGAAAAACAACTTAGTATAAATACTCAAATTAACTATCGTCGTCAACTTTATGCGCTTATTGATTTAACTGAAGGCTTAGATATTACTAAATGGCAGGATATTGATTCATCTGCTGTGAGGTTACTTATTAGTCGCAGTCGACAAACCGGCCTACAAGCTCGTAGTTTATCAATAAGATTATCTGCATTACGCAGTTTTTTTGATTGGATGGTTAAAAACGATCAAATCTCAGCCAATCCAGCCCGTGGTGTATTAAACCCTAAATTGGGTCAACATCTTCCAAAAAATATTGATATCGATGAGATCAATCAACTACTTGATATTGAGTATAGTGATCCGCTTTCTGTACGTGATAGAGCAATGTTAGAAGTTATGTATGGCTCAGGATTACGACTTTCTGAATTAGTGAGTCTCAATTGCCGAGAATTAAATTTAACTGAAGGTGAAGTCCGAGTAACAGGAAAGGGTAATAAAGAGCGAAAATTACCTTTAGGCCGAGAGTCAATTAAATGGATTGAGCACTGGTTAACTATGCGAAATGATTTAAAGCCACAAGATGATGCCGTTTTTATCTCTAAACTGGGTAAGCGTATATCACCACGAAATGTTGAAAAACGGTTTGCACAATGGGGTGTAAAGCAGGGATTAAGTTCACATATTCATCCGCATAAACTGCGCCATTCATTTGCTACTCATATGCTTGAATCGAGCGGTGATTTACGGGCAGTACAAGAATTACTAGGTCATGCGGATTTATCCACCACCCAAGTTTATACCCATTTAGATTTTTCGCATTTATCAGAAGTTTATGATTCGGCTCATCCAAGAGCTAAAAGAGGAAGAAAATAATGCACTTTTATCGTTCAATTAACTGCATTAAAGCAATCACATTCGATCTTGACGACACTTTATATGACAATAGTACGATTGTTGATAAAGCTGAAGAGGAAGTGATAAAAAACTTACAACAATATGAGCCATTACAGTATCTAACCTTAGATTTGTATTATCAAGAAAAAAAGTTGGTCCTTGCTGTAAATCCAGAAATATATCATGATGTTATAGATTGGCGAGTTGAGACAATCAAATCGTTATTAAATAAAACCAATATCCCTTTAAATGAATATAGCAAGATTATTGATGAGGCTATTGATTGTTTTAATTTTTGGCGTCATAAAATGGTTGTTCCTAAATCAACACATATATTACTAACTAAATTAGCCAATAAATACCCATTAGGTGTGATTACTAATGGTAATGTTGATATAAACAGAATCGGTTTAGGTGACTATTTTAAATTTTCGCTAAGAGGTGGTCCTGATGGTCGCTCAAAACCATTTCCCGAAATTTTTGCTTTAGCCGCTCAGAAATTAGCTATTCCTAATAATTATATTTTGCATGTTGGTGATAATTTGGAGACAGACGTCAATGGTGCGATCAATAATGGTTTTTTAGCTTGTTGGATTAATATTTTTGGTAAGGATATTTATCATCTTTCAGATGCTAGATGTTTACCACATATTGAAATAACACAATTGCCAGAATTAGATAATCTGTTATAATTCAGTGCATATATGTATAAAAAGACAGGCATTAAATGTTTATTACATTTAATGCCTGTCTTTGTTCTTTTTTATACCTACTTATAATAATTATAAATACAATGAAAAAATTAAAAACTTTTACAACATTTACAACATTAATACTAATTAATGTTTGCTATAATTGCGATGGGTTAACACATCATGGAAAATAAACAGTCATTATTAATCGACCTAAACACTGAACAAAAAAATGCTGTTACAACTGATAGCCAATACACCATTGTTCTTGCTGGTGCGGGAAGTGGTAAAACACGTGTATTAGTTCATAGAATTACTTGGTTGTGTGTTGAAAAAAATTATTCACCAAACTCAATTTTTGCCGTTACCTTTACCAATAAAGCGGCGGCTGAAATGCAAGAGCGTATACAAGCTTTAGTTGGTGAAGGATACTTAAATGGTATGTGGGTAGGAACTTTTCATGGTTTAACCCACCGTTTGTTGCGTATGTTTTCTCAACAAGCTAAATTACCTGAGAATTTTCAACTTATTGATAGTGAAGATCAGATCCGCCTTATCAAACGAATTTTTCGTGAACTTAAAATTGATGAAAAGGAATGGTCACCAAAAGAGTGTGCTAACTTTATCTCCACGCAAAAAGAAAAAGGACTTAGGGCAGATAATCTAAAACCAGAAGATTCGAAACAAGCAATGTGGCAAACAATTTATCGTGATTATCAAGCAATTTGTGATAGAGTTGGTTATGTTGATTTCTCAGAGTTAATTTTGAGAGCATATGAATTGCTTTGTAGTAATGAAACTGTTTTAAATTATTGTCGCCATCGTTTTTCAAATATATTAATAGATGAATTTCAAGATACTAATAAAATTCAATATTGGTTGGTGAAAAAATTAGCTGGAGACACAGCAAACGTAATGATTGTTGGTGATGATGACCAGTCAATTTATAGTTGGCGTGGAGCTAATGCTGATAATTTACAAATGTTCATCGATGATTATCCAGAAACTGAAATCATTCGTTTAGAGCAAAATTATCGATCGACAGGCATTATTTTAGACTCTGCAAATAAGTTGATTGCTAATAACCGCAATCGTTTGGGTAAAAATTTATGGACCGACAGTGGTGACGGAGAAAAGATTTCACTATATATTGGTTTCAATGATATTGATGAAGCACGATTTGTTGTAGGTCAAATAAAAAAATATCATGCTGATAATCATAATTATGCTAGCTGTGCCATTTTATATCGTAATAATGTGCAATCACGTATTTTTGAAGATACCTTATTACAAGCCGGTATACCTTATCAAATTTATGGTTCAATAAGATTCTATGAAAGGCAAGAGGTTAAATTAGCTTTAGCTTATTTACGATTATTGCATGACCATGATAATGATATGGCATTTGAAACTACGGTAAATACCCCAACTCGTGGCATAGGCAGTGTCACTTTAGATAAAGTTAGATTATGTGCTAAGCAGAATAATATTTCGTTATGGGATGCATGTTTAATGCTGATCGAAAAAAATGCTTTAGCTGAAAGACAACGCTCAGGTATTAGTCGTTTTTTAGAATTAATGGAATCTATTCATGTCGAAGTTAATGAATTACCATTTTATAAACAATTAGATGCAATTATTAAATTATCTGGCGTATTGCAAATGTATGAACAAGAACCAGGTATTAAAGGACAAGCTAGATTAGATAATCTAGAGGAACTTGTTTCATCTGCAGAGCAATTTTTTAGAGTTAACCAAGACAATGTAATTCAAGACAATGAAACTGGCAAAACCTTGACTGTTTTAGAATCATTTTTAGCATTTACCTCTCTTGAAAGCCGTGACGTAGTAAATCAACAAGATTCGGTGCAATTAATGACGTTACATTCAGCGAAAGGTTTAGAGTTTGACAATGTCTTTATTGTTGGTTTAGAGGAAGGTCTTTTTCCTGCACTACGCTCTCAAGAACGAGAAAAAATGGAAGAAGAAAGACGCTTAGCTTATGTTGGTATTACCCGAGCTCGTAAGTTTTTAACTCTCTCTTTGTCTGAATCAAGGCGACTTTATGGCCGTGAGGAGCGTAATTTGCCATCACGTTTTTTAGCTGAATTACCAACTGAAAATTTGCAAGAAATCAGTTCTCGAGCTAATTTAACATCATATAATAATGATTCTTCCAATAAAAATGAGCAGTTCTACCAAGATCGTAAAAAGTCATATATTAAGAAGAAAAAAGAAAGCGATGGATACACATTAGGTAGGAAAGTTAAGCATAATCGTTTTGGTGAAGGTACCATTGTTAATTTAGATGGTGAAGGTGAGCATAGACGAGTGCAAATTGCTTTCATTCATGAAGGGGTTAAATGGCTAGTAGTGAAGCTGGCAAATCTTACCTTAATGTAAATGATAGATTCTAAATAATTAAAGGATGCTAAGTTTTAGCTTAGTATCCTTTTTGGATTATTATTGCTCTGATTGCTCTTGTACTGATAAAGCAAATATCTCTTCAAATGGTTGATCTGTTCGATTACATATCCATTTGTCATCAATCAAATCAAAATGATAACCTTGCTTTTGTGTTGCTAACCAAACTTGAAAAAGTGGTTCTTGAGTATTAACGATAATTTTACTATTGTTTGGAAAACTAATGGTAATAACGTTGCCGTTAGTTTCATAATCGAGGTCTATATCATGTTCGTCAGCGTATTTATCTAGATATAATTCAATTTGATAAAAAAGTTGATCCGTTAAAGCATGGAATTGCGTGATATTCATATTGATGTGATTACAATTTTGTAGTTAATAAATTGATATTAGCACAAAAAAAAATACTCTGCCACCGCTAGGTGGCGAGTGTAAAAACGAATGAAAATGGAACTAACTGTTTAATGGTAAGGAACAAGCAATAACCATTAATTTATGCTTTTCATCGCCTTTTTCTGCTCTCATCCATCGACTAGGAATATCAATAGTGTTTATCAATTTACCTTCGGCAAAATAGTTCTCGATAAGTTCAATTTTACCTTTTGCAATTTCTTTTTTATCACAATTAGCATAATAATTAATAACTACAGTATGATATGGTGTTTTTACATTATCAATATTTTGAACTAATGCTGGAACATAATTAGAAACTTCTTTAAAAATACGAATTTTATTGTTATAAGGATGTAACTTTATAGAATTTTTATCAAGATAAGAATAACCAATAGTGTTGTCCTCATCAGTTTTAGATAGAGGTGTAAATTGTGCACCAATTTTAGGATTACTTAGCATTACCTCTACCTCTTTAGCTTGAGAGGCTAATTCAGCTTCAGTAAGTGGTTTCTTTTCTTCTGCATGAGTGATAGCGGTAAAAGAAAAGAGCATTAAAAATAAACATAATTTTTTCATTTAAATTTTATCTCCCTCTTTTGAGCTATTTTCAATTGGTTTATTTTGTTGAGTTTGAGACTGTTTTTCTTGAGCTTCTTTTTGTTCTTTTTCTTGTTGTTTTTTCAATTTATAAGCTTTGATCTTTTCTTGACGCACTTTATCCATCTGTTCATCAAGTGGTTTCATATCAGGGCGATCTTTATAAAGAATGTCTTTCTTAATATCTCCTTGAATAGAACAGAGTATACGGTTTTGATTATCAGTAAAAGTTTCTAAATAAAGAGATTTTTCAATGGTACCAAGTTTGGGGACAACACCATCAATCGAGTAGGGATTATCTTGCCATACTGGTGATTTTGCATTTCGATCATAAATTTTGGCATTGGCAATATAAACATTGTTATTATATTGTAACCATTTTAAATTATTAAGTGTTTTAGTAATTTCCTCTTGGCTATTATCGAAGATAAAGCCCCAATAGTAATATTGTCCCGATAAATTGGTTGGAATATAGATGTTTTGATAGCCAGTTATCGTTAATCCGTGGTATTTAAGAGGTTTTTTGAAATTAACTTTATCTTTATTTTGTTGATAAATTGATTCTACAGGAATATAAGTAACATTATCTGTTGTTGTTAAATCAACATATTCGCTGAATAATTGTTTATTTTCAGCCAATTGTTCAAAAAAATGGTTATCACAAGCGAGAAAACTATCTACTATCTTATCTGTAATGCTTACGGTATCGTTCTGCGCCAGAGCCATGCAAGAAACGAAAGAAGAACAAACAAGCACAGTAAGTTTTTTTATTATCATAAAGCGGTTCCTTTCACCAAAATCACGCTAATTGTTTGTAATAGTATTGTAAAGTAATGTAAATATTTGTGTCAATCTAATTCAAATTATTTTGAACTAAAATTAGTAAGTTACCGTTTTTAAAAGAGATTTCTACTTTATCATTAATGGCTTTGTTACGTAAACTAATGCAGCCGCCAAGAACTAATGTTTGATCTTTTAAGGGGTATTCAAAGCCAGTTATAGTCAAATTAGTTACCGTCGACAATGGCATTAACGAAATAATATGATTTTTTACGTGGTCAATAATCTGATGATGATCAGCAAAGAAAAAATAGCAATAATTATCATAAAACAACATTTTGAACTGGTGATAGTATTGCATAGCTGTAGACAAGTTACCTAAGAAATGATCACTAGCTCCGCCTGATGCACCATATATTGTAAATTTTGTAACACCTTTACTATTTAAAAATAGTAATGCTTTTTCGAAATCAGGCTTAGATTGATCTGGAGTATGAATAATTTGTGTTTTTGACGGAATTGCCCTAGTTGAGTCAATGCTATCTAAATCTCCGATAATAAAATCAGGTTCAACGGCTGATTTAAATAAATAGCTATGATATGCACCATCAGTACAGGCAATATAAGTATAATCTTTTATATTACTAGGAATATCTTTTGGAGGTTCACCATTGACAAATAGTAGTGCTGTTTTTTGGGGCATGATTATTCCCATTAAATTAATTTATAGTGTTAATGTATAAGCCATAATAATTGCATCTTCTTGATGGCCATCAACAGTTGGATAATAATTTTTTCTGACTGTTATTTGATTAAAGCCAATTGAATGATATAACTCAATTGCTGGCGTGTTAGATTCTCTAACTTCTAACCATAGAGTTGAAATAACCTGTGGTGAGTTTATGGCTGTTAAATTATCAATTAAATGATTTAATAATGCTTTAGCTAATCCCTGTTGTCTATAGGCAGGATGTATTGCAATATTAAATAAAGTTGCTTCATCGGCAACTTGTTGGCAAATACAAAAGCCGACCAGTTTATTATCAACGGTTATTTTAAGATTAATATAACGTTCACCTTGATTTGAAAAAAAAGTTTCTTTAGACCAAGGGATAGGGTGGCATATGAGCTCTAACTCATAAGCTGCCGTTAAATCATGTTCATTCAGGATGGAAATTGTTTTCATATTCACATAACTGCTGCCAAAGTTTACGTTTTTGTTGTGGATCTTTCGCTAGCGAATCTAAATCACTGGTATTTATGGTTAAATTATTTTGCCATGGTTCATTGCTAAGCACATCTATAAACCATGTCACTATTTTCACTTCATCCGCCGAAATAATTAATTGCGAAGGGGTAAGAAATAATACTTGTTCTTCTGTTAAACGGATGGCTTTTAAAATATCGTAATATATTTTTTGTGTTGGTTTTTGTTTAGCAACGACAATTAAACGAATTTTTTCGTCTATATGAGTCGCAAGTTCTCCCTGGAATACGGTCGAATTGCGTAAAACATATTGAGTAATATTACATTGCTTAAGATACCAATCAGTTTGTGTCATTGTCAGATTACGGTTTTACTAGGGATTAAAGAAAGTTAATTGTATAATCTTCGCTTCAATTTATAAAGGTTTTTCATTGAGGCATTATGGCAACATCTGTTTTTACTCCAGCTAGCCAAGTACTTGAACGTCATCAGTCATTTTTTGATGATAAAAATATTCTTATTGCTGGTGATATTCAAGACAATTATCCTGCGATTATTGCAGCAAATATCGTCAAGATTCATTGTTCCCAATATCATACTTTTTTAAGCTTTAAAAATAGTAAACGAGCTAATAACACTATATTTTCGCTCTATCCTGATACATCTTTTTATAGTGATATAAATACCCTCATTTATTATTGGCCTAAAACCAAGAGTGAAGCACAATTTCAGTTATCATATTTATTGAACAATATGCCTAAAGATAGTGATATTTTTATCATTGGTGAAAATCGTTCTGGGGTAAAAAGTGTGGAAGGGCTGTTAAGTGACTTTGGTTCTATCCAAAAAATAGATAGTGCAAGACGATGTGGTTTATATCATTTTCGAGCTGATAGTCGTTTGGCTTTTGAAGTAAAAGACTGGTGGTTGAGTTATCACTTAACGATTGAAAATCAGGATATCGAAATTAAAAGCTTACCAGGTGTCTTCAGCCAGAAAGCCTTAGATGCAGGAAGTGAGCTGTTATTAAATGCACTTATGGATCATAGTGATATTATCAAAGGAAATATCCTTGATGTCGGTTGCGGCTCGGGCATATTATCAACAGTAATAGGTAAACTAAATCAAGATATAAGCTTAACATTAACTGATGTAAGTAGTGCTGCATTAGAATCAAGTAAAGAGACTTTAGCTGCTAATAACATTGTTGCACGTGTTATTGCTAGTGACGTGTTTTCAGATATAAGCGATAAATATCATTTAATTATCTCTAATCCACCTTTTCACGATGGCAAAGAAACAAGTTATACCGCAGTTAATAAGTTGATTAAGGAAGCAAAAAAACACTTAAAACTAAATGGTTATCTTTGTATTGTGGCAAATTCATTTTTACCATATCAATCGATCTTGGATGAAACATTTAAAAGTGTTGAAATTATTGCTCAAACGACTAAATTTAAGGTTTATTTAGCCAGTCATTAACATTTAAATCAGTATCATTAAATAGTCATGCGTGAATTTATTTAATTAAATCACGCGTGAAAACTGTTGTTGTCGCACCAATCGACGCATATAAATATCAAAACACATGCAAATATTACGAATTAAAAGCTGGCCTTTAGATTGAACATTGATGCTATCTTGATTAACGACAACTAATCCATCTTGTTCTAGTGGTGCAAGTAGTTTTAAATCTTCAGCAAAATAGTCATCAAATTGGATATGGTAATGTTGTTCAATCTGTTTTTTATCAAGCTGAAAATGGCAAATAAGTTGTTTAATAACATCTCGACGTATTTTATCATCACGATTTAAGGTAAATCCTTTCCATAAACCATATCCTTTTTGTTCGACTTGATCTTGGTAACTTCTTAAATCTTTTTGGTTTTGGGCATAACTGTCTCCCAACATACTTATTGCTGATACACCAAGACCAAGTAAATCGGCATCTCCCTTAGTGGTATAACCTTGAAAGTTGCGATGTAACTTGTTTTGTTGTTGTGCGATAGCTAACTCATCAGTAGGTTTTGCAAAATGATCCATACCTATAAATTGGTAACCAGCGAGAGTCAATTTTTCAATACTGGTTTGTAAGATTTTCAATTTCTGACTTGCATTAGGTAAATCATTATCTTTGATCTTACGTTGGGCAGCAAATCGACTAGGTAAATGTGCGTAATTAAAAACACTTAATCTATCAGGCGAAATATCAATCACTTTATTTAATGTTTCGGTGAAACTTTCAACAGTTTGCTTAGGTAATCCGTAAATTAAATCTAGACTAATAGAACGAAAGTTATTTTTTCTTGCTTGGGTAATTAGTGAACGGATCAAGTTTTCATCTTGCTCGCGATTAATTAAATTTTGAATTTCATGATTGAAATCTTGGATCCCCATACTTAACCGATTAAAGCCAACATTAGCTAGATGATCAATCGTTTGTGGACTTATTTCTCTTGGATCTATTTCAATGGATAGTTCGGCATCTTGAGCAAAGTTAAAGTGTTTTTTGATCGATGAGAGCAAGCGGCTAATTTCAGCATCAGTTAAAAAAGTAGGGGTGCCGCCCCCCCAATGCATTTGTGTTACAGTCCGGTTTTTAAATAATGCGGACTGTTTAGCGATCTCGATATCTAATACATCAAGGTATTTAGTGACTTTGTGGGTTTGTCGTGTAATCAGTTTGTTACAACCACAAAAGTAACAAAGTTTATGGCAAAACGGAATATGTACATACAGCGATAATGGTCGTTCAGGATAAAGGTTGGTCGCTAAAATGAAATCTTGTTCAGTAAACTGTTCGTTAAATTCAAGTGCTGTTGGATAAGAGGTATATCTTGGACCTGAATAGTTATATTTTTCAATTAACGCTTGATCCCATAACTGGGTTTGAATCACATTTTTATTTAATCCTGCGTTTGACATTGTCATTTCCATAACGTTTTGCTGTATTACGTTGTTTTGCTCTTATTTGTGTTTTTAATTTAATGTAATTAGTTTTTTTTAAATATAATAATGTGCAAATAAATAATCCTAAATATAAACCTAGCATAATCAATAGTAGCATGGTGGTATATGACTCTTTATCGTGGTTATTTTGTATATAAGATTATTGATGGTTTATAATGCATATTTAACTAAAACTAACTTAATTACGTTTAAGTAAACTGACGATATCTTCTTTGGTTTCTTCTTGCTCATCCTCGAAATCTTCATCTTCATAACCTAATATTTGCATAAGTTTGTCTATACGGTTTAGTTTATTATCAAGATAAGTTTTTTGCTCGTCAGTTAAGATTTTACCTTGCTCTACTAAATCTAGTAATTGATCCAGTTTAGTATCATTTTCAAGTTGTTCTAATTCTTGTTGTGGTGTTAACTTGGCTTTAGTTATTTTGGGTTGATTAATTTTATCTATATTTTTAATAGATGAATTATCATCTATTACCAATGAAATTGGTTTTTTACTGCCAACACGAGGATCTTTTATTGTTTTTGTCGCTTTGTTATTTTGATTGTTATCTTGACCATTAAAACGTGAACCACTCGGTAAGCCTTTATGTTTACGTTTGCGCTTTAACTCACGAGATTCTTCATTAATCTCTTGGCGGGTTTTTTTAGGTTTTTGTTTTGATTTATTTTTTAACATACAATCTCAATTTAATATCTGATAATTAACTCACTAAACGTATTTTACCAGTAAGTCATCAATATAGCTATGAGCATGAGATAATACCAATTTATGATTGTAAAAAAATAGATTTAGTATAATCTGAGCCAAATTATTTATATCAGCTAGCAATAGAGAATAAAATATGACAAATCATTTGAGCCCTTACATGCAATTTACCCGACAAGAATGGGCGAGCTTGCGTAATGCGGTACCAATGACTTTAACGCCAGAAGAATTGACTTCATTACAAGGTATTAATGAAGATTTATCCATGGATGAGGTAAGTGAAATTTACTTGCCTTTATCTCGATTACTCAATTATTATATAAGCAACAGTTTTAGCCGCCAGGCAGTGTTATCAAAATTTTTAGGGAAAAGTCAAAAAATACCTTATATTATTGGTATTGCAGGTAGTGTAGCTGTTGGTAAAAGCACTACCGCCCGTGTCCTACAAGCATTGTTGACTCGTTGGCCAGAGCATCGGAAAGTTGCATTGGTGACAACCGATGGTTTTTTATATCCTAACCGTTATCTTGAAGAACGTGGTATCATGAATAAAAAAGGATTTCCACAATCCTATGATATCAAAAAATTACTTAATTTTGTTGCTGATGTAAAGTCAGGACAAGCAGAAGTTAAGGCGCCCGTTTATTCTCATTTAGTTTACGATATTGTTGAAGATGAACATATTGTTGTTGATAGTCCAGATATTTTAATTCTTGAAGGATTAAATGTTTTACAAGGCAGCATAAACTATACTCAAGCTAATAATCGTGTATTTGTTTCTGATTATGTCGATTTTTCGATCTATGTCGATGCACAATTACCGCTATTACACGATTGGTATGTTAACCGATTTTTAAAATTTAGAGCTGGGGCATTTAGTGATCCTAACTCTTACTTTAACCATTATTCAAAGCTTCCAGAGGAAGAGGCCGTGAATATTGCTAACCGCCTTTGGCGAGATATCAATGAATTAAATTTGATTGAAAATATCCTACCAACACGGGAACGAGCAAGTTTAATTTTAACCAAAGGTAAAGATCATAAAGTAGATTGTGTTCAATTAAGAAAATAAACTTAAGGGGAATCAATATGAAATCAGCAATAAGGTTATTAAGTAAGTTAAGCATTATCACTTTAGTTACTGCATTTTCGGTAAATAGTTATGCATCAAGCAATGACGAAAACCAAGGCTTAAATTGTGATGCTAAAAAGCAAGCAATTGAAACGAAAATAGAACAAGCCAAAAAAGCGAATAATACCAATGAAGTGACAGGTCTTGAAAAAGCATTGCAAGAAGTTAATACCAATTGTACTGATGAAACCTTAGAACAAAAATATAAAAGATTAGTAGTTGAAAAAACTAAAGATGTTACAGATAAAACCAAAGAATTAGCTGAAAAAACTAAAGAGTATGCAAAAGATAAAGTTAATGCTCATCAAGATACAATCGATGCATTAAAAGCGAAATTAAATGATGCCGAAAAAGAATTAGCTGATGCTAAAGATAAACTTGCTGATTATTACAAACAATTGACCAGCAAATAATTTATATTTGACTTAAAAAAGTGCTTTCCTCACACTTTTTACCTAAGTTCTCAATAAATAAGCACCATTGATCTAGTATTAATGGTGCTTTTTGTTAAGACACGCAACGTTGCTTAAACTGGACTTTTTTATTTAAAAAGAGTATGGTGGGCGCCTAATTACGTGGTTCGTGAACCTCCCACGCTAAAAAACTAAGGAAAAAAATGAGTAATATAACACTACTTGGCGATCAATCCGTTCGCTATCCTACTGACTATTGTCCAGAAATTTTAGAAACATTCGATAATAAACATCCAGAAAATGATTATTTTGTAAAATTTAATTGTCCTGAATTTACCAGTCTTTGTCCGATAACAGGACAACCTGATTTTGCCACTATTTATATTTCGTATGTGCCAAATATTAAAATGGTTGAAAGTAAATCGCTTAAGCTTTACCTATTCAGCTTCCGCAATCATGGTGATTATCATGAAGATTGTATTAATATCATCATGAAAGATCTAATTAAATTGATGGATCCGAAATATATAGAAGTGTGGGGTAAATTTACTCCCCGAGGTGGAATATCTATCGATCCTTATGTTAATTATGGAAAAGCAGGTACTGATTGGCAACAAATAGCTTTGAATCGCTTGGCTAATCATGACCTTTATCCTGAAAAAATCGATAATCGTTAATCTTTCTACTGGATTCGTTAAAAATGCAAAATCGTAAAGCTCTTGTTATCTTTTCAGGTGGCCAAGATTCTACTACTTGTTTATTGCAAGCCATTGCTGATTATGGTCGTGAAAATGTCGAAACCATTAGTTTTCAATATGGTCAACGTCATGCAATTGAACTCGAAAAAGCTAAATGGATTGCTGAAGATCTTGGCGTTAAACAAACGGTGATCGATACTTCGGTGATTAAACAGACCACTAATAATGCTTTGATTGATGACTCGCAAGAAATTAAAGCGGCCAAAGAAGGAGATTACCCGAATACTTTTGTTGACGGTCGTAATATGCTGTTTTTACTTCTAGCAGGTTGTTATGCCAAGCAACAAGGTATACGTAATATTATTATTGGTGTCTGTGAAACCGATTTTAGTGGCTATCCTGATTGTCGTGATATTTTTATTAAATCAATGAATGTATCGATGAATCTGGCTATGGATTATAACTTTAATCTTATTACACCACTAATGTATCTCACTAAAGCTCAAACATGGGAGATGGCCGATAAACTTGGTTATTTGGATTATGTCCGAAAATACAC
Source organism: Gilliamella sp. W8128 (assembly GCF_016100545.1). Taxonomy (NCBI): domain Bacteria; kingdom Pseudomonadati; phylum Pseudomonadota; class Gammaproteobacteria; order Orbales; family Orbaceae; genus Gilliamella; species Gilliamella sp. W8128. The sequence continues at coordinate 51,015 of NZ_JACFSE010000005.1, read as the reverse complement.
CCATACTTGTTATTATGGCGTTGATGGTGGTTGTGGTAAATGTCCTAGCTGTATTCTTCGCGAAAAAGGTTTAAACGAATATCTTAATCATTCAAATTAATTGTAACACTGGGTTCACTTACCCCATTAAAAAAGGAAAAATTTATGTATCTGAACACTAATTCAGAACAAACTAGCCAATTTACTCACGCACAACAAATGAAAGCCCTTGGGTGGCTTTCGTTTTTTCATATTTTGGTTATTGCTTCAAGCAATTATCTGGTACAAATCCCTTTTGATATTTTTGGTTTCCATACCACTTGGGGAGCGTTTACCTTTCCATTTATCTTTTTGACTACCGATTTAACTATTCGGGTCTTTGGCGCGAGTTTAGCGAGGAAGATTATTTTTGTGGTGATGATTCCCGCTTTACTATTTTCTTATTCTATCTCAGTACTGTTTTTTGAAACCCATTGGATGGGATTTTCCGCGTTAGCCGAGTTTAATAGCTTTGTTTTCCGGATTGCTTTAGCGAGTTTTGCCGCTTACTTAGTAGGTCAATTGATGGATATTACCGTGTTTAATTATTTACGTAAAAATAGAGCATGGTGGGTAGCACCTTCAGCATCAGCAATATTAGGTAATGGTATTGATACCATCGTCTTTTTTGCGATCGCCTTTTATAAAACAAATGATGAATTTATGGCTACGCATTGGGTTGAAATTGCTACTATCGATTATAGCTTTAAAATTATTATCTGTGGATTATTCTTTTTACCGTTATACGGAATTATTTTAAACTTTATCTTAAAAAAATTGCTTATCAAATCTCAGTAACTTGACTTTAAGTTTACCTACAATTTATTACTTATTCGCTAGTTAGAGTTTATTGACAATATAGTAAATTCTAACTGCCTATTTTTCTTTCTCAAAAAGGCCGTTCCTCAAAATTTTTAACAAAATTCATAACTTAATTATAAAAAAAATTATAAATCTGATTAAAGAAGTTTTGCTAAACTTTGTCTGAAAGTGCATAATATCGATAAAAAAAAACAGTACATTCATTGTAACAGTAAGGGATTAGGTGAAATAATGAGATTGATAAAACACTTAGCGGTGTTAAGTTTATTTTTGATGCTATGCGCTTGTGATAATCAGAAAGATAAAACAGTAGATTCACTACAGGCTGATAAAACTGAGGTAGCAACAGATGTCATTGACAATAAAACCAATGCTGTTGCAACAGAAACTTTAACTGAAGCTGAGGCTGGATCTCATAATGCCTTTAATCCAACACCAGAATTAATTGAAAAGTACAAAGGTAAACAATTAACCGTCATTGATAGCTCTGAAGTTATTATTGATGGTTCAAGTACTTTAGTAGTGACTTTTTCGGTACCTCTTAATCCTAAGTTGAATTTTTCTAATTTACTCAGATTAGTTGATAGAAAAACAGGTAATGTTGATGGGGCATGGGAATTATCTGATAATGGTTTAGAGCTAAAACATCGTTATCTTCAACCAGATCGACAACTGGTTTTAACCATTGATAAATTATTATCAGCTATCAACGACAGTCATTTAGAATCTGTTTACCAAAAAGAAATTACGACTCAAGACCGCCAACCTACAGTAGGTTTTGCAAGCTCGGGTATATTACTACCAAGTAAATCTATGAGCGGATTACCTGTCACAACGCTGAATGTAAATAAAATTGATATTAACTTTTTTAAAATTAAACCAGAAAAATTATCTAAATTAGTGGATGATTTTGGTTTTATTGATTTGCTTTCGATTTGGCGTTCAAAAGAATTGACTAAATATGCTGATTTAGTTTATTCATCAAGATTCGATCTTCATCCAAAACCTAATGCACAAGAAACAGTTTTAGTAAACCTTGCTAATATTGCTGAACTTAATCAAGAAGGTGTTTATATTGCTGTGATGAATGAAGCAGGTATTTATAACGAATCGAATCCAGCAACTTTGTTTTCAATTAGTAATATTGGTGTGTCAGTTCATCGTTATAAAAATGCTAAGATAGCAGTAATGACTCATGGTTTAGATAATGGTAAACCATTAGCAAATATTGATTTATCATTAATGTGTCGTAAAGATGAAAATAGAAAAAAATGTCATACAATTTCAGCAGTAACAGATAAAGATGGTTATGCTGAATTTGACCTAGGTAATAATTATGACTATTCGTTATTAACAGCCAGTGATGGCCAGCAAACTTCGTTTGTTAATATTGATCGTAATGCGCTTAATTTGACTGATTTCAATTTGTCCGGTAGTCCTTTTTATCAAAAACAATTGTTTGTTTTCGGACCTCGTGATCTTTATCGTCCAGAAGAAACCGTCTATTTTAATGCATTATTACGTAATGCTGATGGGCAATCATTACCAGATCAACCTATCATTGTTGATATTCTTTCTCCTGATAGTCGAGTGATTAAAAATTACCAATTAAAAAGTAATGCTGATTTAAATGGGTTATATCAGCAAACGTTTGATATTCCTTATGATGCCGCAACAGGTAAATGGGCAATTCGTTTTAATTTAGGCGATGATGATTATCGTTACTGGAGCTTTAAAGTTGAAGAGTTTTTGCCTGAGCGTATGGCAATGGAAATCAAAAGCACTACAAACGGGGCGGTTCTTAATAACGAAGATATTAACTTTAATGTTAAAGGTTGGTATTTATATGGTGAACCAGCAATAGGTAACAGTTTAGAAGCTAATCTCTATTTAAAGACCGTCGATTCAGTTACTGGCCTAGCTGATTTCAAAATTGGAAAAGTGACAGACGAAAGCCTATATCGTGAGCTTGATTCTCTTGAAGTTGAGTTGGATGATGATGGTTTAACTCAAATTGAGGTTAGCAAAGATAATTGGTCTGGATTACAGTCTCCTGCTAAATTGGTTTTACAAGCAAGTCTACTTGATTCAGGAGGTCGACCGGTTACACGTTATGCGACACAAACCATATGGCCGGCAGATAAATTACCTGCAATTCGAGCACTATTTGAAGATTCACCATATTATGATTGGAATCAGGATGAATATTATGATCGTCCTACCGTTGACATTGACCATAATGCCGAATTTGAAATTGCTTATATCAATCTTGAAGGTGAAAAGTTAGCTACAAATTCACTAAAAGCTCGGTTGATTCGCGAACGTCGTAATTATTATTGGACTTGGTCAGATGAGGATGGTTGGCGAGTAAACTATAATTCTAGTGAATATATGGTTTCAGAAAATCAATTATCTATTGATGCAGGTAGTACAACAAAAATAAGTTTCCAACCAACTGATTATGGCTCTTATCGCGTTGAAGTTGTTGATCCTCAAACTAATGTTGTGACAAGTTTCCGTTTTTGGGCTGGTTATGATTGGGAAGATAATACTCGTGGCACAAAATCTGTACGGCCAGATCAAGTTAAGTTAACTATTGATAAACCATCTTATAAAGTTGGCGATATAGCCAGAGTGAATGTGCAGGCACCAGTTGCTGGCTCCGGTTATATCTCTTTAGAAAGTAATGGTGGTACCATTTGGAAAAAATCAATAACTATTGATGAAAATGGTTTAGATGTTGATATTCCAATTGAAAATTGGGGACGACATGACATTTATATTAGTACTATGATAGTTCGTCCATCGACAGATGCTGCTGTACAAACAGTTAAACGAGCAATTGGGTTATTATATTTACCAATTGACACAACAGACCGTCAGTTAAATGTTGCAATCAATGCACCAGCTCAAGTTGAACCAGAAACTACTGTGCCAATAAAAATCAAAATGGATAAAGAATTTATTCAAAAGGATAAAAAAGTCACAGTTTTGGTTTCTGCAGTTGATTCCGGTGTGTTAAATATAACTGATTTTGTTACACCAGATCCATATACAGGATTTTTAGGTCGTAAACGCTATGATACCAGTATTTACGATGTTTATGGTAAATTGATTGAAGCTTCAGGTCGTAATGTTAACATGAGCTTTGGTGGTGATGCGATGGGTGCTGGTGGTAAAAAACCATTAAATGACGTCCTAATTGTAGCACAACAACTTGAAACTATTCAGTTAAATGATGAAGGCGAAGGGATAATTAACTTACCATTGCCTGATTTTAATGGTGAACTACGAATTATGGCGCAAGCATGGGATACCAATCGTTTTGGTAGAGCTGAAAAAACGATGAAAGTTGCTGCTCCTGTTATTGCTGAATTAACAACACCTCGATTCTTATCTGGCGGTGATCAGGCGATTTTAGCGTTAGATTTGCATAATTTGACTGGTAGTACGCAAAACATGCAAGTTGAGGTATCAACTAGTGGTTTGCTTCATCAAAATGAAACAAAATCGGTTACTGTAAAACTAGATAGTAAACAGAAAGATATTATTAAGATTCCTGTTGCTGCCGATTACGGTTATGGTAAAGGAACAATAAAGATAGATGTAAAAGGCATTTTGCTTGAAGATAATTCTGATTTCAATATAAGTCGTTCTTGGACAATTGGTATAAGACCTGCATATGCCGCAACTTCAAGATCTTATGTCTCAGCAGTAGATGCAAATGAAAGCTGGCAATTATCAGACCAAGCTTTAACTGGTTTAATCGAAAATACTGTTGAAGGACAGTTAGTGGTCTCTAATCAACCTCCGTTAAATATTGCACAATATATTAAAAGATTATTTGCTTACCCATATGGCTGTTTAGAGCAAACTACGAGTGGCTTATTCCCATCTTTATATGCTAACAGTGAACAACTGGCGCAGTTAGGCATTAAAACTGATTCTGATGAAAAGCGCCGAGAAAAAGTTCAAACAGGTATTTCACGCATTTTATCAATGCAACGTAGTAATGGCAGCTTTGGTTTATGGAGTAACTATAGTGAAGAAGAACATTGGCTAACAGTCTATGCCACAGACTTTTTATTGCAAGCTAAAGAGCGCGGATATCAGGTTAATGATAAAGCGCTTGATGCTGCAATGACGCGTATTGGTCAATATATTTATGATGCCTCTGCATTTAATAATCTTAGTTATTACGGTGATTTAGACGTGCTTGAGTTTAATAAATTATCTATTAAAGCCTATGCGTTGATGATACTTTCTAAACAAGAGAAAATCACTGCAGCAATGCGTAATGAAATTAATTATTTAACCGATAAAATAATGAGCAGTGATACATCATTTATCTACTCACCATTACCATTAGCTCATTTAGCGGTAACAGCAAAATTAAATGGTTATCAGGCAACCTATGACAAATTACTGCCGTTAGTTTTTACTACTCCATATACATATAATGATAGGTGGTTAGGTAATTATGGTAGTACAGTTCGTGATCAGTCATTAATTCTTTCTTTATTGATAGAAAATAATATGGCGCAGAATAATCAAGCAAATTATCTATATAATTTGTCAGATTTATTAAATGATCAACGTTATTTCTCAACACAGGAATTAAATGCGTTATTTATTGCTGGTTGGACATTAGAACAACATAAAAGTGGTAATCAATTCAAAGTTTCAATAAATGGCAAAATTGATGATGTTGATTCAGTTGTTTCTCACTCCTATGATTTTGATGGATTAGCACAAGGATTATCTATTAATAATTCTGCTCATGATGAGCCGCTTTATATTAAATTTTCTGTTACAGGCTATGAAAAAACACCTCCAGCACCAACATCGCAAGATGGTTTTTTAACTATTAAGCGTACCTATTATGATTTACAAGGTAAAGAGATAATACCATCGAATATAGAAGTAGGTTCAATGATGGTTGTCGTTTTAGATGTAACAGCTCAAAAAGCTGTGCATGATGCCTTAATTGTTGATTTCTTACCTGCAGGTTTGGAGCTAGAAAATCAAAATCTTGCTAATAGCAGTGTAAATTTATCAACAATTCCATGGGTTGCTGATTTATTAAAAAATGAGGATATTAACGAGATTAAATATCAGGAATTTAGAGATGATAGATATGTTGCTGCGGTGAATATCAATACCTATGTCAATGAAAATAAATATCGTAAACGCGTTGCTTATTTAGTTAGAGCAGTGACTACTGGTGATTACATGATTCCTTATCCTTATGTTGAGTCTATGTATCGACCAGATCGGTTTGCTATAGGACAATCACTTGATTTGATGACAATATCCAGTCCTAGTAAAAAGGATAACAATGAAGAAGGTGATAAGTAATTTCACCATTACATTTTATAAAATGATTATTCCGCCAATATAGTTGGCGGAATTTTTTATTTCTAAATAAATTTAGCTGGATAATATAATAACGATAATGAAAAAGTGCTTTTATAAACTATTTAAATTCTTATTGATATTACTAGTTTTATTCGTTGGCAGCTTTTTTGTTGCTGATTATCTTTTTCCATTATCTGTTTCACAAAATAAAACTACGCAGACTGTTATCGCTGAAGATGAAACGCCATTATGGCGATTTGCTGATAAAAATGGTATTTGGCGTTATTCAGTTAGTCTTGATGAAGTTCCTGACTATTATCTAGACGTTTTATTAAATTATGAAGATCGTTATTTTTACGATCATATTGGTATTAACCCAATTTCTTTACTACGTGCTGCTTGGCAAAATATAACAAATGATAAAATTATTTCTGGTGGCAGCACTATTTCAATGCAAGTGGCTCGGTTATTATATCCTCATGATCGAACACTGCTTGGTAAGTTAAAACAGATTTTTCGTACTTTTCAATTAGAATTACATTATAGTAAAAAAGAAATTCTAACTTTATATATTAATCATGCACCTTATGGTGGCACGATCGAAGGCATAGGGGCTGCAAGCTGGTCTTATTTTGGTAAACAACCCAAAGCATTAACCCGTAGTGAAGCTGTTTTATTAGCCGTTTTACCTCAAGCTCCTAGTCGATTACGACCTGATCGGTTTCCTGAAAGAGCTAAGCAAGCGCGTAACAAAGTCCTAGATAGATTGGCTGAATATCAAGTATGGTCAAATGATTTGATTGAACAAGTCCGACGAGATGAGGTTTGGGTTTATCCACGAAAGACTCCGCAGTTGGCTCCATTATTAGCTTATCGACTAAAACAGCAATATCCTAATGAGGATATTATACATTCAACCATTGATGTGTCTATCCAGTATAATTTAGAAGATTTAGCGATTAACCGTAAAAAACAGTTACCTCCTAAAACATCACTGGCTATTTTAGTTGTTGACCATACGGATATGACTGTAAAAGGCTATGTAGGTTCTGCTGATTTTAATGATAAAGAACGTTTTGGCCAGATTGATATGATTAGTTCATTACGTTCTCCTGGTTCTACATTAAAACCGTTTATTTATGCCTTTGCTATTGATGAGGGTATGATTCATTCTGAATCTTTATTGCAAGATGTTCCTCGTATAACGTCAGATTATCGACCAACTAATTTTGATGAAGGTTTTTATGGCCCTGTTAGCGCATCAGAGGCATTAAGTAAATCACTGAATCTACCAGCAGTTCAGTTAATTGAATTATATGGTCCAAAGCGATTTACCGCCAAACTGGCTGGTATTGGTTTACCCTTATCCTCTATTGCTAATGAACCAAATATTTCTTATATATTAGGTGGCGCTTCGTTAAAAATGGATAATCTTGTTAGTGCTTACAGTGCCTTTGCTCGGCATGGTGAGGTGAGTCCGTTACGATTTACTCAAAAAGAACCTTTAATAAATAAACCACTTATTTCTGATGGTAGCGCTTGGATAACAAGACAAATGCTAATTAATAGTAATTTATTAGCATATAAAACTGGTACCAGTTATGGTTATCGGGATGCTTGGGCAATTGGAATCAATCCAAGGTACTTAATCGGTGTTTGGGTAGGGCGACCAGACGGTACTCCTGTTCCTGGACAATATGGTTCAATGTCAGCAATGCCAATTTTACAGCAAGTGAATTCAATATTATTAAACAGAGAAACTCGTTTGAATCGACCTATTATTGATAATGAAATGCCTAAATCAGTTTCTTCTATGAAAATCTGCTGGCCATTAGGACAACCTCTTCCAGAATCGGATGCGAATTGTCATCGGCAAAAAACAGCATGGGTATTGGATAAAATGGTACCACCAACATTAAGTACTTATAGCGAATTGAAAAACAACATTTACCGTTCTGGTTGGATAAATATTTGGGTAAATGAACGAGGTGAACGTGTCGCAGCTGATTGTTTAGGTGCACAAAAAAAACAGGTAGCATTATGGCCTGTTTCATTAGAAAATTGGTTGCTAACTAAAGAACGAAGGAAATCAATATTACCTCCAATAGATAAAACATGTCCTGTAATGGGTAAGGATATCTTTTCTTCTCTCAATATTGTTGGGCTACGTGATAAACAACTGATTAGAGCTTTACCAGGATTTAATCAAGTGACTGTTGATCTAATTCCAGAAGGTGGTTATGGTGAAAAATGGTGGTTTTTAGATGGGGATTTAGTAGCTAATTCCCATAATAATGAAAAAATTGCTTTAACAGTGACCAAAAAGGGGATACATCGTTTATTATTATTAGATGAAAGTAGTCAAATTGTTCGATTAACTTTTATATCAGATTAATAAAGGAATTCTCATATGGCTATACAACGCACATTATCAATCATTAAGCCCAATGCAGTTAACAAACAAGTCATAGGTGAGATTGAAACTCGAATATCAAAAGCAAAACTCAAAATCATTGCTATGAAAATGATTAAGCTGACAAAGTCTCAAGCTGAAGGCTTTTATGCTGAACATCAAAATAAGCCTTTTTTTGATAAATTAGTTAATTTTATGATTTCTGGTCCAATAGTTGTACAAGTGCTTGAAGGTGAAGATGCCATCTACCAATATCGCCAATTAATGGGACCTACCGATTTAAGTAACGCTGAGCGAGGAACATTAAGAGCTGATTTTGCCGATAACACCACAGAAAATGCAGTACATGGTTCAGACTCTATTTCATCCGCCGAAAGAGAAATTGCCTATTTTTTTGTAGATAGTGAAATAGTTGGATAATTGTAGAATAAGGCAAATATCACAGATAAATGAATTTTATTTTTATTGATTTATCTGTGAAATATATTAACTGGCAATATGTAACTTAAATGGTTGGCTTTGAAGATTTTGTACTGTTTCAGTATCTAAATGGTTATCGGTAATAATATCGGTAAAACGATTGAGTGGTATAGAGGTAAATAAAGAATAAGAATTGTATTTACTGCTATCTGCGACAAGTACTACTTTATCCGCCTTTTGAGCAAATCCTGCTTTAATTAATGCTTTGTCTTCAGTTGGTGCAGTTACACCTTTACTTAAACTCCATGAATTACAACTTACAAATGCAATATCAGGATTAATTTGTAGTAGCAATGAACGTCCATGTTCACCGATGCATGATTGACTACTATCATCAATTTTACCGCCAATGATGGTCACTTCAATCTGTTTAAACTCAGATAAAAAAAGAGCAATATGCAAATCTGATGTAATAACTCTCACAGGCATTTGGGTAATTCTTTTAGCAATTTCCAAAGTTGTTGTCCCTGCATCAAGCGCTATTGAGTCTCCAGCTTTTATTAGTTCGGCTGCAACATCTGCAATAAGCTGTTTTTCATTAAAATTTTTATGAATTTTTTCAGATGTAGTTGGTTGACTAGGAATAAAACGATTTAGAGTAACACCCCCATGAGTTCGACTAATTACTCCTTGTTGATCTAATTTAATTAAATCACGACGAATTGTGGCAGGAGAGGCTTCAGTAGCTATAACTAACTCTTCGACTGTGACTAAGTTATGAATCTTAAGATAATCCATGATTTGATCAAGTCGATTGTATTTACCCACTGAAAATTCTCCTTTTTGTTTTGCTATGTTTATTAATATTGTTCACTATGATAACAGTTCCGCTAATCGGATTGATTCTATCATACTATCGGCTTTTGCAATACCTTGCCATGCAATATCAAATGCGGTGCCATGATCGGCTGATGTTCTAATAAATGGTAGTCCGGCTGCGATATTTACCCCATCATAAAAGCCTAATAATTTAAGTGGGATATGACCTTGGTCATGGTACATTGCGACAACCATATCAAATTTACCTTGATGGGCTTGTAAAAATACTGTATCAGGTGCACATGGACCAATAGCATCAATGCCACAAAGCCGCATTTTTTCAATAGCAGGTGTAACAAATTTTATTTCTTCATCACCAAATAGGCCATGTTCTCCTGCATGGGGGTTAACACCAGCTACAGCAATTTTGGGATCAGAAATTCCTACTTTTTTAAGAAAGTCATCAGCAATTTTAATAACTTTTTCAATTCTATCACTACTTAATTTATCTAAAAAGTTTCGTAGTGAAACGTGAGTGGTAACATGAATCACTTTTAGTGAATCAGTATAAAGTACCATAGCGACATCTTTACTATTAGTGAGTTTAGCTAATAACTCAGTATGTCCTGGATACATGTGTCCTGCCGAGTGTAGTGCCTCTTTGTTTAGTGGTGCTGTTGCAATTGCCGTAACTTCGCCCGCAAGAGCTAATTCTGTTGCTTTTTTTACACATCGATAAGCTAGATCTCCCGCTTGTGGTTGAATTTTTCCTGGTTGCAATGAATCGATATCTTCCAATTTTATATCAATTATATTAATCACATTTTTTGAGAAATCTGCTTCGCTAACGCTATTGATTATATTAAGATTAATGTTCTTAAATAATCCCATTTTTAATTGTTTTTTTAATAAATCAGCCGAACCAATTACAACCGAATTTATATTTTTTACAATATCTGATTGTAGTGCTTTGACAATAATTTCCGGCCCAATTCCTGCTGGATCTCCCATAGTTATCGCTATGATTTTTGACACAATTTATCTCCTTTAAATAAATCTTAATGATTTTAAAAAAATATCCTTTGTTCCAAATCCACCAGCTTTAGTAAATACACGATAATCTAAATTTTCATGGCTTAATAATCTACCATAAGGAACACCTTCACAAACTTGTCCTTCGATTATAAAGCCTATTGCTCCTAACGATTTAGCAACGGAAATAGCTACATCCCCACCAGTTAAAAATAAATTACTAAACTTTAAATTTTTAACTAATAATCCTAAACCACTACAGATTTTTTCACCTAATTCGGTTCTTGATAATTGATATTGTTGGCAGTATAAATCGATTTTTTCTCGTTCTTGTTTATTGGTACTGGTTCTGACAATACAATGTTGATTATCGTTAAGTATTTCTTGAATTTTATTCTTATATGTTACTAATGTAGTTGCTGATAGTTCTGGTAATAAATCCGATATTTTTAGATCAACGATATTCCATTTGTTATCATTTTGAATGGTATAATTTATTTGTAGTTGAGTAATTTCGCTCATTGATCCAGCAATGACTAACATTGGCTTTATGCTTAATCTTTCAATTTTTGGTGTTTTTTCTGTTATAGATGGCGAAAGAAAATCAACCAATCCTGCCGAGCCAACTAGTAAAATATTATCTAGTAATCCCTGAATTTCCTCAATAATTGTTTCTAAGTCATGATTTGTTTCTGCATCGATGACGATGATCTTAGTTCCTTGAGTTACAAAGTTTTCAATACGTTTTGTTACTTGATGCGTTCTTACTTCATTTAGATTGATTTCTTCACATGGGTAATCTGTTTGCTGTTTTATAATTGTTTTAATATGAGATGAACAAATAGGTGTTTTAGGATCAGTAGCAAATTCGGTATCGATTAATTCAATACCGTTAACGTAGCATTTCCCATTCTTAGTTATACGATTCATATTAGGAAAAGCAGGTATAACTAAAGCAAATTTAACTTGAGTCGTCGCTAGTAATGTTTCTATTTCCCCACCTATATTACCACGTAGAGTTGAATCAATTTTTTTATAAATAGGTCGTAAGTGTGGATTATTTGAAATAACTTGTTTAATTCTATCTTGGGCCTCGTGATATTCGATTGCTCTACTTTCAGTATTAACAACCGTAATTTTCTTATCATTAAGATGAGTTTTTAAAGGCTGTTTAGATCGCCAATCAAAAACAACATCTACAATAAACCCTTTGTTAACAAGTTGTACACCAGCGTCATTAGAACCAGTGAAATCGTCTGCAATTATTAATTTTATCATTGATTAATTTTACTCAAAAAAAACTATTTTTAGGATTATACCGATTATTTAATCAAAAAAACAACTAAAATGATTAAAATAAATCATTTTAATCATAATGTGATCTGGATCATAGTTTTATAATATTAAAATTGATCAACACGCGAACTTAAAATAACATTAAATGATTAAATTAAATCAATATGATTTTTAATACTCATTTATATTGCAATCGATTGGAGTTAACTATGCACATTAACAGTACTGTCTTAAGTGGACAAGGTGTATTAAATGATCTTAATTTTCTATTTAAACAACATCGTCATATCATATTTATGACGGATAAAAATATTATTAATTTACCAGTGGTAACTAAATTAGTAAAAACAATTGTAGATACAGTTCCTCATTTCACTCTCATTGATGATATTCCGCCAGAACCTAGTCATCATGATGTCACAAATTTATTAAACCGAATGAAAATAGCTAATGCTGATCTAGTTGTTGGTGTCGGTGGAGGCAGTGTTCTTGATGTTGCCAAATTAATTTCAGTGTTATGTGCTAAAGAGAATCAATTGACTCTTGAACAATTATTGTTAGGTGTGAAACCAGTTAAAAGATGTACCTCTATCCTTATCCCAACTACAGCTGGAACAGGTTCAGAAGCAACTCCAAATGCTATTTTGGCTATTCCTGAGAAATCTACTAAACAAGGCATCATTTCACCAGTTATGTTGCCTGATTATGTGTGTTTGATTCCAGAATTAACTATTTCAATGCCAAATCATATTGCTGCTTCTACAGGTATTGATGCTTTGTGTCATTTAATTGAATGCTTTACAGCTAGTATAGCCAATCCTGTTGGTGATAATTATGCCTTAATTGGTATGGATAAATTATTTAAGTTTCTTGAGAGATCAGTAAATGACGAAACTGATTTAGAAGCAAAACTGAATATGCTTTGGGCTTCATACTATGGTGGTGCTGCGATTGCTCATTCTGGTACACATCTAGTTCACGCTATGTCATATCCTCTAGGCGGTAAATACCATATTCCTCATGGTGTGGCAAATGCCATTTTACTTGTTCCTTGCATGGAGTTTGTACGTGATGCGGTGGTTGAAAAATTTGCTCAAGCTTATGACTTATTACCAGATGCAAACCTAAATTTAACTGATGAAGACAAATCGCATGCACTGGTCAGTTATTTTAAAGAATTAGTAAAGCGTTTAGCCCTACCTACAAAATTACAAGAACTTAATATTTCGCCAGAACATTTACCATATCTTGTTGAATCTGCTTTAGACGTAAAACGCCTCATGAATAACGTTCCTAAACAAGTCTCTAAACAAGATGTTCTAGCTATTTATCAATCTCTGTTCTAAGAAACCTATCCTAAAGGAGTAAACATATGAGTAAGAAAATTGAAGGAATTTTAACCGCCATTGTCACAACGTTTGATGAAAATGGTGATTTTTGCCCAAAAAGAATGCGCAAACAGGTTCAACGCCAATTAAATAATGGTAATAGTGTTTTTTGTAATGGTACGAATGGTGAATTTTTTGTTTTAACACAGCAAGAAAAGATCAAAGTTACCGAAGTTTGTGTAGATGAAATATCTGGACGATCTCCAGTAATGGCTCACATTGGTGAAATTTCAACACGAGAAACAATAAAACTTGGCAAAGAAATAGCAAAATTAGGTGTTGATGCGGTATCAGTAATTGCGCCATATTTCATCCCATTGAAACAAGAAGAGCTAATCTATCATTATTCAACAATTGCTGATGCACTAACTGTTCCTGTTTATCTATATAACATTCCTGCCAGAACAGGTAACACTATTTTACCTGAAACCGCCGCCAAACTTGCTGAACATCCTAACATAGCTGGTATCAAAGATAGCGCAGGAAGTGCTGAAAGTTTGCAAGCATTTCTTGATGTTGCAAATAGTTTAGATAACTTTGATGTGTTAACTGGTCCTGATTCATTGATATATCAAGGGTTTGTTGGTGGTGCAGTTGGTTCAATTTCAGGGCTTGCTAATGTTGCACCTGGCTATATCAATGCAATCTGGAAAAATTTTAAAGCAGGTGATCTTGATAAATCTAAAGCAGCTCAAGATGCTGTAGGCGATTTAAGGAAAAATTTATATGCAACAGTATTTTCTCCTGCGGCTGTAAAAAAAGCGCTAACTTTAATGGGAGAAGAAGTTGGCGTTAGTCGCTATCCGATTGAGTTTACGGATGAACACATTAACGCTATCAAAGAGATTGTTAGCAAATTGTAATCTTTGCAATTAAAAGCTGTCATTTTTAGAGAAATAACAGCTTTTACTTTCAAGTATTGAAGTATTAATAAGGATATTTAGTATGAAAGTTATTTCTACATCGCCTTCATTTGCCAAGTATGATTCTACGCCGATAGATAATCTTAAAAAAAATGGCTTTGAATTTTTGGCTTTTCCTGCAGATGTTACTTTGGAAGATTTAAAACCTCATTTAAAAGATACAGTAGCAATGATTGTTGCGTTCACACAAATCGATGAAGAGCTACTATCATTGGCGCCTAACTTAAAAATTGTTTGTAAACATGGGGTTGGTGTTGACAATATCGATTTACAAGCAACTAAAAGAAGAAATATTTGGGCAGTTAATGTTCCCAATGCAAATAAACATGCTGTTGCTGATTTTGCTTTCACTCTTCTACTTGGTGCCGCTCGTCAATTACCTCAAGCAGTGAGTAAAACAGTAAAAGGTGAGTGGCCTAGAATATTTGCTACCGATGCTTATGGAAAGACAATAGGTATTTTGGGATTAGGTAATATTGGCAAGCAAGTAGCGTTAAGGGCCAAGGGATTTAATATGAATATATTAGCTTATGATCCTTATCCTGATGAAAATTTCGCCAAGGGAAATGGTGTTAAATATGTCAGTTTAGATGAGCTTGTACAACAAAGTGATTTTATTTCAATTCATATGCCTTTAATCGAATCCACCAATAATTTATTTAATCTTTCACTTATTCGCAAAATGAAATCAAGTGCTTTTCTCTTAAATTTATCACGTGGCGGAATTGTTAATGAGGATGATCTCTATACTGCATTGTCTGAAAATATTATTGCAGGCGCAGCATCCGATGTATTCGTTCAAGAACCTTTAATTACACACCCATTATTTTCACTCGAAAACTTTATTGGAACCGCTCATATAGCCGGTTATACCGATGGTGCAGTAAGTGAAATAGGGAAAAGTTGTGTCGAAAATATTATTAATTCTATTGTTCATGGTCAAAGACCAGTAAATATAGTTAATGAGCTTTAAGTCTATATTTTAAAAATATAGTGAGGTCTATTATGGATTTAGTACCACAAAAAAAATCAAATATTCGTTGGATTATTGCTGGGTTAATGTGGGCTGCGATTGCAGTAAATTATTTAGATAGAGCAATTATAGCAGCTGCAAGTCCCCATTTAATTAAGGAGTTTAGTTTAACACCAAGTGAAATGGGATGGATTATGTCAGCATTTTTCTGGACCTATGCTCTTTTACAAATTCCTGCTGGTTGGCTAGCGGACAAAGTAGGACAAAAGAAAACATTAGGATGGGCTGTAGGTTGGTGGTCTGTAGCAACTATGTGTATGGGTGTTGCTACAGGCTTTAAATCATTGTTATGTATGCGTTTTATTTTAGGTGCTGGAGAAGCTGCTGCATATCCAAGTAACGCGGGTATCGCATCTAGATGGTTTCCAGATAAAGAACGTTCATTTGTGTCAGCATTATTTGATAGTGCATCAAAATTTGGTGGTGCGGTAGCTATGCCACTAATTGTTTGGTTAATGTACTTATTTGATTGGAGAATTACATTTTGTATTTTTGGTAGTATCGGTATTATTTGGGCTTTATTTTGGATGATTTATTATTCAGATTCACCAGAAAAACATCGAATGATTAATCAAGCTGAAATCAATTATATTCGTGAAGGTCAAGCTCAAAAACACGGCATTGAGCAAGGTGCTGCGATGAAGTGGTATCAATTACTTAGATACAAACCAATTTGGGCAATGTGTTTAGGATTCTTTACTATTAACTATACTTCATATTTCTTTATCACTTGGTTACCAACTTATTTAGTACAAGAAAAAGGTATGGGATTAATTAAAATGGGATTTGTTGCTACACTTCCATTGCTTTGTGGTATGGCCGCTGAAATGACAGCTGGATGGATTTCGGATCGTATGCATAGTAGTAAAAAGTTTTCATTATCTTTTACTCGTAAATCAATTTTATTGATTGGTATGTGTATGGCTTTATGTGTTGGTTTTGCTCCATTAACAGATTCTGTTGTTCTGACTGTGGTATTGTTGTGTATAGCTAGATCAGGTACAGCTGTAGCTGCTTCACAAGTTTGGTCTTTACCTGGCGATGTGGCGCCTAAAAATATGGTTTCTACTGTTGCCGGTTTACAAAATACTATTTCAAATTTTGGTGGAGCATTTGGTCCAATTATTACGGGAGCTCTTGTTGCAGCAACAGGTTCTTTTACCTGGGCACTAATTTTTTCAGCAGGCCTACTCATATTAGGAATGTTTAACTATATTTTCTTATTAGGTAAAGTAAAACCTATAGATTCGTAATTTTGCTTTTCATTTATTTAGATGTCTATTGCCCCTTCTTGGGGCTTTTTTAATATAAATTTAAGAATCTATATAACCAATAGTTATATAGATGTAAATATTTGTTATTTATCCTAAAGACTATTTATTGTTAGACTTTTTATGTAAATACCTCTCTTATTAAGGATGTTGTCATGAAATTTCTAACTAAATCATTAACAGCTGTAGCTTTGATTAGCACACTATTAGGCGTGAACACTGCTTATGCAGATCGTTTAGACGATATTGAAAAACGAGGTGAGATTAAGATTGCTGTATTTGATAGTAATCCTCCGTTTGGATTTATTGATGAAAAAACCAATAAAATTGCCGGGCTAGATGTTGATTATGCTAATGAAATAGCTAAAGCATTAAATGTAAAAGTGGAACTTGTTCCAACTAATCCAGCTAATCGTATTCCATTACTTACCTCGCAAAAAGCGGATTTGATCGTTGCCAACTTTACGGTTACTGATGAGCGAGCTAAAACAGTTGATTTTAGTTTGCCTTATTTTGCCACTGGTCAGAAGTTTGTGGCTAAAAAAGGATTGTTAAAAACAGCTGATGATCTTAAAAATCTTCGTATAGGGGCTGATAAAGGGACTGTAATGGAAATTACGTTACGTGAAAAGTTCCCAACCGCTAAAGTGATTTCTTATGATGATACGCCTTTTGCTTTTGCCGCATTACGTAATGGAGTGGTACAAGCTATTACTCAAGATGATGCTAAGTTAATTGGTTTACTTGCAAATGTCCCAGAAGAACAACGTGCTGTTTTTGAAATTTCACCATTTAGTATTACTGAAGAATATCAAGCTGTTGGTGTTCCAAAAGGTGAAACTCGTTTAAAAGAAAAAGTTAATCAAATATTGTTAAAACTTGAAAATGATGGTGAAGCATTGACTATTTATAACCGCTGGTTTGGTCCAGATACAAATTCTGCGATGCCTCGTGGTGATTTCAAAATAGGTAAAGGTCAATAAATTATATGTATGAGCAATTACTAGAGCCACGTTATTTGTGGTGGTTGTGGGATGGTTTTTTAGTCACTATGGCTATCTCTTTTTTAACAATTATCTTTTCTACCACATTAGGATTTTTATTAGTTATTGCTCAGCAAAGTCATATTAAAATTATCAAAGGCGTTGTTATTGGATATAACGCCATTTTTCGTTATTCGCCATTACTACCGCAACTTTTTTTCTGGTATTTTGGTATTGGTAATTTGTTACCGATTGAGTTTAAATTATGGTTATTTGATGAACCAGAAATTCAACTGTTTTTGTTCACTCTAAAAATGCCATCTTTTGAATTTATTATTGGTTTAATTGGTTTAACATGTTATTCCAGTGCTTTTATTGCTGAAGAATTCCGGGCTGGTATTATGGGGGTGAGTAATGGACAAGAACAAGCCTCATTAGCGTTAGGTCTCACTCGTTGGCAGAGTATGCGATTTATTATTTTACCGCAAAGCTTTCGTATCGCTTTTCCTCCATTGATCGGTCAATATATGAATATTATCAAAAACTCATCGCTAACCATGGCAATAGGTGTGTTAGAACTATCTTATGTTTCTCGTCAAGTAGAAACCGAATCGTTAAAAACATTTCAGGATTTTGCAGTAGCAACTTTTTTATATATTTTCGCTATTGTTATTGTGGGTACCCTAGGCAATATTTATCAATCAAAATATTTACAAATAGGCAAGGTCTAATACGTTATGGATTTTAAGGGTTTTGAAATTATTTGGCATAATCTCGATTATCTTATTTTTGGTAATTTCCCTGGTGGCATAATATTAACATTGTTAATGAGTTTTGCTGCTATTGTTTTTTCGACCATTTTGGGTATTTTCGCGGGAGTCGGTTTAACGGTTTGTGACGGATTTTTACGTAAACTTTTAGTTATTGTATTAGGTTTTTTAAGAGCGATTCCCGTTATTATGCTCATATTTTGGACTTATTTTTTATTGCCAGTTTTATTAAATATTGATGTGCCAGCTATCACTACTGTGATTTTTGCTTTATCATTAATTGGTGGTGCATACATTGGTCATTCTGTTCATGCAGGAATGGTAGCTATTGGCAAAGAACAATGGCAAGCAGCTTTTTCATTAGGTTTCACGAAAACCCAAGTCATTATTTTTATTATCTTGCCACAAGCATTAAAAATGATGTTACCTTCCTTTGTTAATCAGTGGGTATCATTAATTAAAGATACCTCTCTAGCTTATATCGTTGGTGTTGCAGAGTTTACCTTTATTGCTACCCAAATTAATAATCGTAGTATGGTTTATCCTACAGAGATTTTTTTGTTTGTTATTATGGTTTATTTTATTATTTGTGCCACACTTGATTTTACAGTATCAGTATTACCAAAATATCATTTATTTTCTCGCAAAAAATAGCTAGATGGTTTGTTTTAATAGTATTGAGCAAAACATCTCTAAAAAAGTCAAAAAGGTTATTAAGGTTCTTTTAAGCTTTGTTTGCTAAATTATAAGTAAATATTATCAATATTGGTTTTGATATGTTACTTAATATGAACACTCATCTTTTTTTATTAATCAATGCTCAAGAACACGCTTCGAAGTTATTTATTCTTTTTGCTGTGTTTTGTGCTAATTACTTAATATTGCTACCTATTGGCTTATTAGCAATATACTGTATATACAAACCAGTATATAGAACATTGGTGATAAAAATTTTAATAAGTTTAGCATTGGTGCTAACTGTTACTTTTATTATGAGGCATCTATTTTATTCGCCACGGCCATTTGTACTTAATGTTGGTACTAATTTTTTAACTCATGATAAAACCAGTTCGTTACCGAGTCAGCATGCTGTTTTTATTTGGACTATCTGTTTTTCTATTTATTTAAATTATAAAAAGCAATTTAAATCGTTTGCTTATTTATCTACTGTAGTTGCTTTGCTTGTTTGTTGGAGTCGTATCTACTTAGGGGTTCATTGGCCACTAGATATTCTAGTTGGTATGTTATTAAGTTTTATATCAGTTTATTTAATTAAAAAATTTTGGTTTCTATATTCCAAAATTTATAAATGATTAAAAATTTAAGTTGTTTAAGGTTAGGCATATACTAGTTAACTATGCTAGCTAGGGTATTTTTCAAATCTACTTAAGGTTGAACTATAATGAAAATACTTATAGTCGAAGATGATAGTTTATTACAAAAAGGGTTATACGATGGTATAACGTCTGATGGCTATGTTTGTGAAGTGGCATCTAATGGTAAGCAAGCGGAAGAACATATAGAGTTTTCGCAATTCAGTTTAATTATTCTTGATTTGGGACTGCCAGATTGCGATGGTTTAGATTTACTCACTCGTTGGCGTAAAAAACAAATTGAGGTTCCTGTTCTTATTTTAACTGCCCGCGATACTATTGAAGATAGAGTAGAAGGTTTAGATCTTGGTGCTGATGATTATTTAATTAAGCCTTTTGCTTTAACTGAATTACTAGCAAGAGTCAGGGCATTGATTCGTCGAAATCAAGGAACAGCTGATAATGTTATTAATTATGGCCCGATTAGCATTGATATTAAACGACAAACAGCGACATTAAATGGACAAGAAGTTATATTAACACCTAAAGAGTTTATTTTATTGTCTAGATTAATGTTAAAAGCTGGAGAAAAAGTACATCGTAATTTATTGCAAAATGATTTATATGATTGGCAAAGTGATCCTAGTTCAAATGTGCTTGAGGTTTATATTCATGCGTTACGAAATAAATTAGGTAAACATTTAATCAAAACTGTACGTGGATATGGTTATCAACTCAATATTGATAATTAGCTATTATTCTATATTTAGTGAATGATAAATTTATGATTGAAAAATCCTTGACTAAGATACGTCATAGTATTCGTTGGAATCTCTTTTTTACTTTAGGCGCTATTATGTTAATTTGCCAAATTATTACGGTATTTTGGTTATGGCATGAAAGTAAAGAGCAAATTGATGTTCTAGTTAATTTAACTTTAAGTAAAAATAAAATCGACGAAGTAGTTGAGCATGAGGAATTAGAGGCCATTTTTGCTCTGTTTTGTTCAGCTTTTTCTATGATGGCTGTGACATTATTTTTAGCTTATAAAGCTATTAAATGGATTACTAAACCTTTAGAGATTCTGGAAAAGGATCTAAATCAAAGAACCGCGGATAATCTTAAGCCGATAAAGCCAATTAGTAATATGCGTGAAATCAAATCGATTACGTTGGTATTAAATAATTTATTTGAGAGACTCAATAATACTCTTTCGCAAGAACGTCTATTCACTGCCGATGTTGCTCATGAAATGCGAACACCATTGGCTGGTATTCGTCTGCATTTAGAATTACTTGAAGCAAAAAATAAAATCGATTGTCGTGAATTAATTGAACGTATAGATCGTTTAGTCAATACCGTAGAACAACTTTTAATGCTTGCTAGGGCTAGTCAAAAATTTACGTTAGGTCAGTATCAAAAAATTAATTTTTATGATGATATTCAAATACCACTTTTTGATGAATTAACCGAACTAACAGAACAAAAACAACAAACAATTGAATGGCAAATTACTAATAAGATTACTTTTAGTGGCGATGCTACTCTGATTCGTTTACTGATTCGCAATCTGGTTGAAAACAGTTATCGATATAGTCCAAATAACAGTAAAATTACGATATGTTTTTATAAAGACCTTCAAGATATTATTATTGCAGTTAAAGATGAAGGCTGTGGTATTGATGAATCAAAGACTGAAAATTTAACCCAAGCCTTTTTCCGAATGGATCGTAAATATAATGGAATAGGGCTTGGCTTAAGTATCGTTAATCGCATCACTAAATTACATCATGGGCAATTTACATTAAGAAATCGGCAGGACCGTCAAACAGGTACTATTGCCGAAGTTAGACTTAATGATTCACTTCATCAATTAACTTAGTTATTAAATTGTTATATTGATTTTCTTTAATAAGTGATGACAAAAAACGTTGCCAAGTGCGTTCTATTTTTGCTTTGGCAAAAAATCCGACATAATTAGCAATCGGAATAAAGGTTGAATTACCTATATTATCAATAATGATTAAGCGATTGTTTTCAGATGACAAATGTTGAAATAAAATATTTTTACTCTTGATTGTCATGGTAATAATTCGATCTTTTAATAACGCTGTTTTTAATGCTTTAAGTGATACAACTAACTCACTATAATATTGTTGAGTTAATTGTTCGTGAAAGAGATATTTTTCTAACGGTGTAGCAATTTTCCCATCATAGTCCCTAATTAATTCAAAAACATGTCCTTGTCCAAGATTAGTTGTTACTGGGCCATAATATTTTGCCAAAACATCCCACGATATTTTGCGTTTTATAAGATGTTTATAATAAGCAATTTCACGGTTTGTTTCCTCTTCGGCACCATCATTATAATTCACTTTGATACATTTATTCGGATCATCTGGATGGTGGTAGCACTTTCTATGTAGTCCTTTGCTTATATAATCTTTTTCGGTAAGTTGAATTAATTTTTTCATCAATTGATATCGTGTAATTAAAGGTTAGCTAAAAGTGTAGCAGTTAGTGTTTTTTATCGCTATGGTTTTTTTATTATAAGTTCTAGCGCTTTTATAATATTTCTGTATAATATTGCCACCCACGTTACAACAGTGTTCTTCCCAACACTGTTTTCGATTGTCAAAATTAGTATAGCAACTCGAAGGGGTTAGTTAGTTAATAGTAGCAATCAAAAAGTGTAAATAAATCAAATGATTTATTAACGTGAGATTAATTAAAATTTGGATAAATACGAATGAGTACTTTTTCAGCTAAACCAGAAACAGTTAAACGCGACTGGTATGTTGTTGATGCAGCAGGTAAAACGTTAGGTCGTTTAGCTACTGAAATCGCAAGCCGTTTGCGTGGTAAACACAAAGCAGAATATACACCACATGTTGATACAGGTGACTATATTATCGTTATCAATGCAGAAAAAGTTGCTGTAACAGGCAAAAAACGCACTGATAAGATCTATTATCGTCATACTGGTTACATCGGTGGACTTAAAGAAGCGACTTTTAAAGAAATGATTGAACGTCATCCTGAACAAGTCATCGAAATTGCTGTAAAAGGCATGTTACCGAAAGGTCCTCTTGGTCGTGCAATGTACCGTAAACTAAAAGTTTATGCAGGTAGTGAGCACAATCATGCGGCACAACAACCGCAAGTATTAGATATTTAAGGGGATAGAAGATGGCTGATAATCAATATTACGGTACAGGTCGCCGCAAAAGTTCCGCTGCTCGAGTGTTTATCAAACCAGGTAGTGGAAATATCGTTATTAATAAACGTTCATTAGAGCAATACTTCGGTCGTGATACAGCTCGTATGGTTGTTATGCAACCGCTTGAGTTAGTTGAAATGACTGACAAACTTGATCTTTATATCACTGTTAAAGGTGGTGGTATTTCAGGTCAAGCTGGTGCAATTCGTCACGGTATTACTCGTGCATTAATGGAATATGATGAAACTTTACGTTCTTCATTACGTCAAGCGGGCTTTGTTACTCGTGATGCACGTCAAGTTGAACGTAAAAAAGTGGGTCTACGCAAAGCTCGTCGTCGTCCACAATTCAGCAAACGTTAATTGCTACGTTACAAATTTGTTTCAAAAACCCAGCGCAAGCTGGGTTTTTTTTCTGTTTTATTTATTACTATATAAATTTAGATAACAACCACCTAAATAAAAATAATTTATTATTATTCAATATAATATATTATAAATCTTTTATTCTCCTCAAAAAATATAATCTGTTTATAAGATGAAAAGAATACAAATCTGAGAAAAAACAAAAAGAAAATTCATTTTTTTTAACAAATTTGTTATCCAATTTGTTAGAATAGTCATTAATATAAACTTATTTAAACTTTTTGCATATTTGGAGTGAACATGGTTGTTGCTGTTAATAAACGTTCTGTAATGACATTATTTTGTGATACAACAGATATTTATGGCCATCAGATTCGTTTTGTGTTGGCAGAAAAAGGGGTAACAGCTGAGATCGAGTTTGTTACAGCAGATAATCTACCTCAAGAATTATTGGATTTAAATCCCTACGGTTCAATTCCAACACTAATTGATCGTGACCTTACCTTATATGAACCACATATTGCATTAGAATATTTAGATGAACGTTTTCCTCATCCACCGCTAATGCCTGTTTACCCAATTGTAAGAGCGAATTCTCGATTAACCATGTATCGCATTAAGAAAGAATGGTATAGCGCTTACGAAACAATTTTAGCTAATCCGGACAGTGAAGCTGCTAAACAAGCACGTAAAAATTTACTTGATGATCTAGTATCAATCTCCATAATGTTTAAAGAAAAAGATTACTTTATGAGTGATGATTTTACATTATGTGATTGTTATTTTGCTCCTCTACTTTGGCGTTTACCTATGATTGGTATTGAGTTGCCAAAAATAGCCGAGAAGAATTATCTTGCTTATATGGCTCGCATTTTTGAACGTCCAGCTTTTATAAGCTCTTTAACTGAAGATGAAAAGAAAATTAGAGCGTAATAGTTTATTTTTTATCTAACGACAGATTAGCAATTAAATAAGGTAGCCGTTATGGAAATTGATAACATGACTCCTCGTCGCCCTTATATCTTTCGGGCTTTTTATGACTGGATATTAGATAACGAATTAACTCCGTATATTGTGGTTGATACATCTGTATATGGTGTATTAGTACCGCAAGAGTTTATAAAAGATAATCAAATCGTACTTAATATTGCCCCGCAATCGGTCGGCCAGTATTTAGTTAATAATGAACAAATCGAATTTAATGCTAGGTTTTCTGGTGTACCTCAACATATTGTTGTACCCATGGCGGCTATTGAAGCTATTTATGCTCGTGAAAATGGTGTTGGTATGGGATTTGAGGATGAACCATATTATAAAGCTCTCAGAGAAGGTGCGAATAAACCAGCAGAAAATGTTAAACCGAAGCCAGTTAATCCTTTCCGAGTTGTCAAATAATTATTCTTAATTACAAGAATAATCAAATTTTTCACTATCTTATTTACAATATTATTATTTAGTCATAAATAGGATAGTCTTTTTTTGTCTGTAATATCTATAATAGTAATAGCCAATATAAATCAAAGTAGGGGCGAAAGTAATTGTTATTTTAAATTTTATAATTGATAATGATTATTATTACCATAATAGAGTGTTTATTTTATGAAAACGTGTAATAACAATCCTACTTCTCGTCTTTGGCAACTTGCTTTTCGATATAAAGTACTCATCATTTTATCTTGTTTATTTTCAATCTTAAGCGTCGCTACTGCTTTTATTCCTTTTATTTCAGTATATTACATTGTTTATGAAATTATTATCAGTCTAACCAACAACACAACATTAAATAATCAACTTATTATCGATTATGGGTGGGTAGCTTTTATTGCTGCGGCATCATCTATATTTTTAAATTTTGTTGCACTTTGTCTCTCGCATATTGCTGCGTTTAAAACT
Organism: Gilliamella sp. W8128; assembly: GCF_016100545.1. Lineage (NCBI taxonomy): Bacteria > Pseudomonadati > Pseudomonadota > Gammaproteobacteria > Orbales > Orbaceae > Gilliamella > Gilliamella sp. W8128. The sequence goes on along the minus strand of NZ_JACFSE010000005.1, from coordinate 25,678 downwards.
CTTTATCATTTAAAATACAATTTTATTCGATACTTATCATGTTTACCTCTCGGATTTTATACTAAACATTCAAGTGGCGAATTACGAAAAATTGTTGATGATGATATTGAAAAAATAGAGATTTTTATTGCACACCAATTGCCTGATATGATTGGCTCATTTGCTACTCCAATTATTATTTTTATTATTTTAGCCATTTTCGACTGGCGTTTAGGCTTGGCAACATTGGTACCAATCATTTTAGCTTATATTGTTTTGAAAAGCGGTTATCGTCGTAAAGAAATTAAAAACAATATGCAAGAGTTCCAAACCCGATTAATTGATATGAGTAATGCATCAGTTGAATATATTCGTGGTATAACAGTGGTTAAAGCTTTTAATCAAACTTTCTTTTCTTTTAAACGCTTTTATGAATCGATCAAAGCTTATCAACAATATTGCCTTAAGTTTATAGATTGTTTTAAATATCATATGGCACTATTTTTGCTCATATTAAATAATATCTATCTTTTTATTATTCCAGTAATGATTTTATTACTAGGTACAACAGAAAATTATGCCAATTTTATTTTGTCATCTATTTTCTATTTAATTTTCTCATTAGCTTTACCTGCGCCTTTTTTCAAACTTTTATATGTATCACAAGGTTTTCAAAGAGCAGTTAAAAGTGTTGAAAATATGGATAATGTCCTCAATATAAAATCATTGGCTGAACCTGAATCAGGTCTTGAAGTTGATAATTATGACATTTGTTTTAATGATGTTACATTCTCTTATAATGAGAATAAAGATAATGATTCTTTAGAAAGTAATGCCCTCAATCACATCTCTTTTACTGCCAAACAGGGAACAACGACCGCATTAGTTGGGCTTTCTGGTAGTGGCAAAAGTACCATTTCATTACTTATTCCGCGCTTTTTTGATCCTGGAGAAGGATCAATAACCATTGGTGGTGTAGATATCAAACAAATGAGTAGTGAATATTTATTGTCATTAGTTAGCTTTGTGTTTCAAGATGTTTTTCTCTTTAAACAAACAATTTTAGATAATATTAAAATAGGCAAACCTGACGCCGATCTAGACGAAGTTATTGCCGCGTCTAAAGCTGCTCAGTGTCATGATTTTATTGAAAAATTACCAGATGGCTATCAGTCTGTAATAGGCTCTAAAGGATTGCATTTGTCTGGTGGAGAAATGCAACGATTAGCAATTGCTCGAGCATTACTAAAAAACTCACCTATATTGATTCTTGATGAGGCTACATCTTTTGCTGATCCTGAAAATGAATACAAAATTCAACTTGCCTTAAAAGTATTAATGGAAGGTAAAACCGTTATTATGATTGCTCATCGTCTATCAACAATAAAAGATGCCGATCAAATTGTGGTATTAGATAAAGGAAGTATTGTTGAAAAAGGAACCCACCAACAACTTATTGATAAACAAAATACCTATTACAAAATGTGGCAATATTACAGACAAACATTAGATTGGCAAATGGATCAGTCAAATTCAGCTAAAAATTGTCATTCAGATCACTCTTGTCATAATGATGGAGTTGCACATGTTTAAAAAAATATTGATGTTGTCAGATATAGAAAGTAAAAATCTTAATCAAGCTATCATTGCTTGTACCTTATCCAATTTGACATTAATGTTACCCTTTGTAATTTTATTACAGGTAATCATGTTGTTAATTGAGCCTTTAACTAATCAAATACCAGTGAATGTTTATTATCTTTGGATAATGGCAGGCTTAGGCGTGTTATCGGCAATTTTGTTCTTAATCTGTTATAAAAGAGAATATAAAAAGACTTACGCTAATGCTTTTGGTCAAGCGGCCAATACTAGAATTGCGGTTGCTGAAAAACTTCGCAAATTACCACTAAGCTTTTTTAATCGAAAAGATCTTTCTGAACTTACTGCAAATATTATGGGTGATTGTGCGGTTATTGAAAATATGCTTAGTCACGTTATACCGCAATTAATAGGATATTCCGTTAGTAGTCTAATAACTTGTTGCTTATTAGCATTCTATGATTGGCGGATGTCTGCAGCTATTTTTTGTACTCTGCCGATTGCTATTATTATTGTTGTTGCCGGTAAAAGACTTGAACAAAAATTGGGTGAAAAACATGTTCAAGCTAAATTAGCCGTTTCCGATGAGGTTCAAGAATATCTCGATGGTATAAAAATCATAAAAGGTTTTGGTTTAAGTGGTAAAAAATTCCAACGCTTAGATAAAGCACTGAAAAATATGATGTGGGCATCGATTAAGTTTGAAGGAATAGGTGGAATTATTGTTACTTTGTCTACTATGACATTACAAGTGGGTTTAGGTATTGTTGTTTTACTCGGGGTAACCTTAATGGTTTCTGGAAGTTTGGATCCAATTACTTTTATTGCCTTTGTAATTATTAGCTCACGAATTTATAGTCCTTTAATTTCAGTTTTAACATTATTACCTGAACTGTTCTATATGCTGGTTTCTATCGATAGAATGAAGAGTCTGCAAAATGAGACTATTATGGAAGGTAAAGATGATGTGACTTTTACTAATTATAATATCAATATTGATCAGATTAATTTTTCCTATAACCAGACAAGTGTTATTAATAATGTAAGTTGCACTATACCTGAAGGAAAAATGACAGCACTAGTTGGACCATCTGGTAGTGGTAAAAGTACTTTATTACAGTTGATTGCACGTTTCTGGGATGTAACTTCAGGAAAAATTACTATAGATAATCAAGATATTAAGCAAATAGATCCGGAAACATTAATGCATTCAATGGCTTTTGTTTTCCAGCAGGTGGTATTGTTTGATGATACTATCATGAATAATATTCGAATTGGTAGGCATAATGCTACTGATGAAGAGGTAAAACTAGCGGCTAAAATTGCTAGATGTGACGAACTAGTAGCTCGATTACCAGATGGTTGGAATACATTAATTGGTGAAAACGGTAGTAAACTTTCTGGTGGTGAACGACAACGTATCTCAATTGCGAGGGCATTATTAAAAAATGCACCTATTATTTTGCTTGATGAAGCTACCGCTTCTTTGGATCCAGAAAATGAAGTTTATATTCAAGAAGCCATTGCTAATCTAGTAAAAGATAGAACTGTCATTGTTATTGCTCATCGCTTAAAAACCATCATTGGCGCTGATAATATTATTGTCTTAGATAAAGGCTCAATTGTAGAACAAGGCAATTATCAGCAATTAATGGCTAAAAATGGCTTATTTACTAAGCTTTATAGCCTACAAAAACAGACATTGTCTATTAATTAGTGATTGGCTATATTTCTGGAAATAATCAGTATATCATATAACAAAATAACTGATAAAAAACAGACAAATGAGTAACGAAATTGAATTAAAGTTTCAAATCAATCAAAGTGATATAGAGCAGTTACAAAATTACTTAAATCAATGGGTTTGTTGTGATGAAGCTGAGTTTTCATCGCAACAACATTTGGTTAGTCAATTAAATCTGATTAACACTTATTACGATACTGAAGATCATTTTTTACGACTTAATGGTTGTGGTCTCCGAATTCGAACTACAGAAACTGAGCAAAGTAAGTGTTTTGAAATTACCTTAAAATCAAAAGGTAATTCTGTAGGTGGGTTACATGAACGCATTGAAATTAATCAACCTTTACCTAATGATAAGCTCGATTTAAGTGTCCTACCGAAAGAGGCATTACCTAATGGATTAACGCAGTTAAGGCCTCTTTTTACCACCAATTTTAAACGGCAAACTTGGCTGATTTCATTTGCCAATAGCGAAATTGAAGTTGCTTTAGATTTGGGGCAAATTACCTCAAATGGTCAATCTATGCCAATACAAGAGGTAGAGTTAGAAATCAAACAAGGCAATAAGCAAGATTTGCTCAACTTTGCGATCGAATTAAGTCGCTTTAACTTACATCTATTTTCTCAAAGTAAGGCTTCTCGGGGCTATCGTTTATTAGATAACTTAACCTTAACTCCTACTGTTCTTTGTTCACAAATTGAGCAAATTTTAGCCGGTCTACTAAACTTTTGGCAACAAAATGAAGAATATGCTTTAGCAAATAATGATTTAATTTTTTATAAACAGCTACTTATTCAAATAAACGAGATACTTATTAACCAAAATCTGCAAATTGAGCCTGAATTTAAACAGTGGCAAATGGCGATACCATTTATTGACTCGATTAAACAGTTTGCTTATTGCGAGGTGAATAACAAGTTCAAGTTGTTGTTAATGGCTGAAATAAATAAAAAATAGGTATACGAATTAAAATGAAAACAACCCTCTTCAAACTACCACTATTATTAGTGGTATTTTATTGGTTATTATATAGTGTTTTTACCGTTATTTATCTTACCAAATTTGATAACGATTTTATATCGTTATATGTTGGGACTGACCAAATTGCCTTGAAAATTGTTAAGCAAGTTTTAATAAGTTTTTTTCTTCAAATACCTAATTCAGTAGTTCTTTTTACTATTTCCACAATAGCATTTAATCAGTATTCCATTTCCATAATTAATCGGAAAAACATTATTAATACCTTCTTAGTTGCCATATCTATTGTATTAAGCGATATGGTTTTTCGCTTGAGTTACTACTCTTATAGTTATGATTGGATTGTGTCTAAACTAAGATTTTTAAATATTAATGATGGAGATAATTTTTCGGCATATATATTTCATCTCGCAGAGTATCTCATTTTCTATTTTTTTATAACACTTTGTACTTATCTTAGTATTAAATTATGCAAAGAAAATTATATCTGTAACCAAATCATATTAACCGAAACAGAAAGTCAGAAGTTACATATGGTGTTATTCATCTGTTTTTATAACTGTTTCTTTATAACCATGTCATATTTGTTGCTTTTCGATGGTATGTATTACAGTTTAAGTAACCTGATTTTCTCTATAGTCTTATTGGCGATATTTTTATCAATAGTAAATTTAATTGGTTATTTCTTGCTAAGAAAATGCTTTACAGCGGTAACAGAAATTTTGGCTTTAAAAAAGGTAATTTTTAGTTCGCTTATTACCTTTATATTAAACTGCCTTTTATTAATACTTATTCTATACATTTACAACTATATCTATAATTTCCTACCATTCGATATTATCTCTAATACTTTTAAATTGTTCTACTTATGGATGTTTTTAATTACTTTGTTGATTTCAAGTTGTTTATTGGTAAGAAAGATGACAAAGTTGTTTTTTGATAAACATTAACCCGCTATTCGAATCAAAGAATATAACATTGTTATTGGCCGTTACGTTATAACCAATAACAATGATAAGGTAAACAAGCAATATAAGACCTAACGATAGTCAGCAGTTATAGTTTTATCGGTGAACAGATTGCGAAAAAGTATCAATACTGTTTTTCACGATTTGTTTAATAAAAAGATAGGTGAACTTAAAAAGTCATTTATAATATTTAATTAGGTGATTTTATGTATATATAAATATTTTAAGTGAGTGCTAATTATGTCCCAGCCAAGCTCGTTAGTTTCACCATTAATTGTTGAGCAAAAACAAAAGATTATATCCCAATTGTCAAAATGTGATGCAAAAGAGGTGCTCGATAACCTTGATATTTTGCTGCAAAGTGATTTTCTGGTTGATGCTTTTTATCGATTTCCCGAGTGGCTGACAGATATTATTACTTACCCCCCTCAAGCTGATGAAAGATGTTTCTATCAACAATGGTTAAATGAAAGACTAGTATCAGTATTTGATGAATTAGCTCTAATGAAAGTATTAAGATTATTTAGGCGTTATATTCTGATAAGGCTTGAATGGTCACAATTAACCCGCACAAGTAGTGATGAGCAGATTTTATTACAACTCTCGCAGTTAGCTGAGGTGATTATTGTCACTGCACGTGATTGGCTTTATGAGCTTAGTTGTAAAGAATGGGGAACGCCATGTAATTTACAAGGACAAGCACAACCTTTACTTATCTTAGGTATGGGAAAATTAGGTGGTGGCGAACTGAATTTTTCCTCCGATATTGATCTTATTTTTACCTACCCTGAACATGGTCAAACCCAAGGTGGGAGACGAGAATTAGATAATGCGGTGTTTTTTACCCGTTTAGGGCAACGCTTAATTAAAACACTAGACCAAATTACCGAAGATGGTTTTGTTTACAGAGTTGACATGCGTTTACGTCCACTTGGCGATGGCGGTCCGCTGGTTTTAAGTTTTTCTGCTATGGAAGATTATTATCAAGAGCAGGGGAGAGACTGGGAACGTTATGCCATGGTAAAAGCTAAAATACTTGGTGATCAGCAAGATCCTTACACCAAAGAGCTTTACCAAATGTTAAAACCATTTGTTTACCGCCGTTACATTGATTTCAGTGTATTGCAGTCATTACGAAATATGAAAAGTATGATAGAGCGTGAAGTTCGGCGTCGAGGTTTGACTAACAATATCAAACTTGGTGCAGGTGGTATTCGTGAAATTGAATTTATTGTACAAGTTTTTCAACTTATACGAGGTGGACGTGTTGTAGGTCTACAAACTCGCTCATTATTAAATGCCTTACAAGTAATAGAACAAGAATCGTTACTTAGTGTTAATGAAGTAGATACTTTACGAGAAAACTACTTCTTCTTACGTCGCTGTGAAAATCTATTACAAGCGATACATGATGAGCAAACGCAAACTCTACCAGAAGATGAATTAGACCAAATACGTTTAGCAATCGGCATGAATTTTAGTAACTGGAACGAATTTGTAACGGAACTCACTCGAAGAATGCAATTTACTCGACAAATATTCAATCAGCTTATCGGTGATGAATCAACAGAAACAGTTCATAACGTAAACAACGACCAATATGCTGATCTTTGGGTACCAGATTTACAATTAAGTGACGTTACTTCGGTATTAACCAACTATGCACATGATGATGCTGAAAAGCTCTATCAGATGCTTTGCCAATTTCGTGATGATATCGGTAAAAGGACGATTGGTGTTCGCGGCCGAGAAATCCTTGATCAGCTAATGCCAAGATTATTGGAGTCGGTTTGTAATGATAAGCATGCGCTAATCGTATTGTCGCGGATTTTACCGCTATTAGTGAATATTGTTAGTCGAACAACGTATTTAGAATTACTGCTTGAATACCCAACCGCATTGAAGCAACTAATTCGATTATGTAGTGCTTCGCCAATGATTAGTGAGCAACTTGCTCATTATCCAATCTTATTAGATGAACTAATAGATATTAATTCTCTTTATCAAACTGTTGCACCTAATGAATACAAAAGTGAACTTTATCAATACTTACTTCGTATTGAGGTTGATGATGAAGAACAACAACTTGAAGCTTTAAGACAATTTAAGCAAATGCAATTACTGCATATAGCTGCTGCTGATGTTGAACAAGTATTAAATACTATGAAAGTAAGCGATCATTTGACCTATGTTGCAGAATCACTAATTGATTTTGTTGTGCAAATGGCATGGAATCAAATGGTTGCTCGTTATGGAAAACCCACACATTTAACTGATAATCAAAAAGGATTGGTTATTATCGCTTATGGCAAATTAGGTGGTTGGGAATTGGGTTATGGTTCAGATTTAGATCTGGTATTTCTTCATGATTGTCCTGTAGATAGCATGACTAATGGAGATAAGCAAATTGATAGTCGTCAATTTTATTTACGATTAGTACAACGGATCATTCATCTATTTAATGTTCGCACCAGCTTTGGAATTCTCTATGAAGTTGATGTTCGTTTACGTCCACAAGGTGATGCTGGTTTATTAGCTTGTAGTTTAAATGCATTTTATGACTATCAAATGCATGAAGCTTGGACATGGGAGCATCAAGCACTGGTTCGAGCAAGAGCTGTTTATGGTGAAATAGACCTTATTAAACGCTTTAACCAAATCAGACATGATGTTCTATGTAAAAAACGTGAGGAAAATATATTAAAAACCGAAGTCCGAGAGATGCGTGAAAAGATGCGAGCCCATTTAGGTACTACTGAATCTCATCGGTTTAATTTGAAAATTGATGAAGGCGGTATTGGTGATATTGAATTCTTATCTCAATATCTGGTACTAAACTATGCACATCAATACCCTAAAATGACCACATGGAGTGATAACGTACGGATTTTAGAATTAGCGGCAAATTATCAAATTATGGATAGCCAAGAAGCTGAACAATTAACTAAAGCATATATTGATATGCGTAATGAAATTCATCAATTATCATTACAACTTTTACCGAGTACAGTTGATGATTCATGCTTCAAATTAGAAAAACAGATTGTAAATCAAAGTTGGTTGAAATGGCTTAAATAATAATTAGCCTGAATATAGTTATGATTAATTAAGATCGTTAATAAATATAAATTTTAGGTGATTTATCGGCGATATAGATTATCACCGATAAAAAGATAATTTATAGAGAATAGCTAATTGCTAGTTAGCCTCTTTCCACAGAATTAGATCTTGATCGTCGAGTTCTGACGCATCAAATCCGACCATGGCTGGCAATTCTTCACGGTCAAAGGCTAAATCGCCACCATTGATATCAATATCACCTTTCTTAATCCCTTTGAAATCGTAAAGATTGGTATCACATAAATGCGAAAGGGTGATATTTTGTGTAGCACGAAACATGGTTTCGATACGGCCAGGATATTTCTTATCCCAATCATTTAACATCTCTTTGATCACTTGCCGTTGTAAATTAGGCTGTGAACCACAAAGATTACAAGGAATGATAGGAAACTGTTTTATTTCAGCATATTTTGCAATATCTTTCTCTTTGCAATAGGCAAGAGGTCGAATAATAATATGCTCACCTGAATCATTCATCAATTTAGGTGGCATAGCCTTAAGTTTGCCGCCATAAAACATATTTAAAAACAAGGTTTCCAAAATGTCATCACGATGATGTCCAAGCGCTATTTTGGTTGCACCAAGTTCAGTTGCAGTGCGATATAAAATACCACGTCGAAGCCGAGAACAGAGTGAACATGTAGTTTTGCCTTCAGGGATTTTTTCTTTAACAATACCATAAGTATTTTCTTGAACAATTTTATATTCAATACCTAAGGATTCTAGGTATTGAGGTAAAACATGCTCTGGAAATCCTGGCTGTTTCTGATCTAAATTAACGGCAACTAATTCAAATTGCACTGGAGCACTGATTTTTAAATTAATAAGAATGTCTAGCAATGTATAACTATCTTTACCGCCTGATAAACAGACCATTATACGATCGCCTTCTTCAATCATATTAAAATCAGCGATTGCTTCGCCAGTAAGACGGCGTAAGCGTTTATGTAATTTATTTTGATTGTATGTATTCATCACGATTTAATTGATTATTCCGCTCGGCTCATATATCGGCGTTCAGCAATATGAATTTTAACTTTTTCGTGGTTATCAATATATTCAGGTACTTGAATAACAAGACCAGTAGAGAGTGTAGCCGGTTTAGTGCGTGCACTTGCCGACGCACCTTTAATACTTGGCGAAGTTTCAATGATTTCAAGTTCAACTGTTTGTGGTAATTCTAAAGCCACCACTTCGCTTTCAGCCATTAAAACTTGAATGCCATCCATACCACCTTCAGGAATAAATAGCAGCTCTTCTTCAATTTGATCTTTCTTAAAAATAAACGGCGTATAGTCTTCATTATCCATAAACACATATTCATCACCGTCAATATAAGAAAAGCTAACAGGGCGTCGAAATAATTCGATAGTATCTAAAATATCATCACCTTTAAAACGTTCTTCAACTTTACCGCCAGATTTCACATCGGTAAAACGCATTTTATAAAGGGTACTAGCACCACGTGCACTAGGACTTTGAACATCAATCTCTTTCACCAATAATAGTTTGCCATTATAGGTGACCGCATCACCACGTTTTATTTCATTTGCTTTAGCCATAATACTTTCTTCATGTTTAATAGAGTTAAAAATTTAGCTCGCTATTTTACCCTTAACTTGCTATTGTCACCATTAAAATTTATAAAACAACCACAAATTCCTTTAAACCCAATGACTGATTCATTTAAATGTCGTAAAAATTGCGGTGCATGCTGTATTGCGCCATCAATTTCATCTACTATACCTAGTATGCCTAATGGTAAACCAGCTGGGATTGCCTGTTTTCATTTAGATGAGAATTTTCAATGTAAATTATTTGGTAATGCTAGTAGACCTCTAGTCTGTAGTCGTTTAAAACCTTGTTTTGAAATGTGTGGAACAAATCGCGATCAAGCGATGGATTATTTAACTCAATTAGAACAGTTAACTAGCAACTAAGTATTGCGAATATTTAACATATCAGTTGTATTATTAGAATTATTTATCTCGCAAAGAAATTTTTTTGATACACTTCAACGCAATTTATCAGCTAATGATAAATATCGGAATAAATTATTTTAAATCAGTTATTAACCTAGATATAAAGTATAAGGTAGTAACTAAGTATATTTAGAATCTGTTTAATAAGAAGAAGATTGATATGACAAAAAAATTAAAGCGTGATTTAAAAGCCCGTCATTTAGCGATGATAGCCATTGGTGGCTCCATCGGTACCGGGTTATTTGTCGCTTCAGGCGCTACTGTTGCACAAGCAGGTCCTGGTGGTGCACTACTTTCTTATGCCATTATCGGCATAATGGTTTATTTTTTAATGACTAGTTTGGGTGAGCTTGCCGCTTATCTTCCGGTTTCTGGGACATTTGCGACCTATGGATCACGCTATGTAGATGAAGCTTTTGGTTTCGCTATTGGTTGGAACTACTGGTATAACTGGGCGATTACCGTTGCCGTTGACTTAGTTGCGGCACAATTAGTGATCTCCTATTGGTTTGATGCCGGTGCTTATAGTTGGTTATGGAGTTTATTGTTCCTAAGCATCATCTTCTGCTTAAACTATGTTTCTGTAAAAGGTTTTGGTGAAGCAGAATTTTGGTTTTCATTAATTAAAGTCGTCACTGTGATTTTATTTATTGTAGTTGGTTTATTAATGATTATTGGCATTTTAAAAGGTGCTGAAACTGCTGGTTGGCAAAACTGGCAAGTTGGCGATGCTCCATTTGTTGGCGGTTTTTCCTCAATGATTGGTGTTGCGATGGTAGTTGGTTTCTCATTCCAAGGTACTGAACTAATTGGTATAGCAGCAGGAGAATCAAAAGATCCAGAAAAAAATATTCCCAAAGCAATGAAACAAGTATTTTGGCGGATATTATTATTTTATATTTTGGCAATTTTAGTTATTAGTTTAATCATCCCATATACTGATCCTAACTTACTACGTAATGATGAAACTGATATCAGCGTTAGTCCATTTACTTTAGTTTTTCAGCATGCTGGATTATTATCTGCAGCAGCTATTATGAATGCGGTGATTTTAACTTCAGTACTTTCTGCCGGTAACTCAGGGTTATACGCTTCAACCCGTATGCTATATGCTTTAGCTAAAGAAGGTAAAGCACCGAAGATCTTCGGAAGATTATCTTCATCAGGTGTACCTGATATGGCATTATTTGCGACAACATTAGTGGCTATGCTTTGCTTCTTAACCTCACTATACAAAGATCAGGAAGTTTATTTATGGTTACTTAATATGTCAGGTATGACAGGGTTTATTGCTTGGCTTGGTATTGCTATTAGCCATTATCGTTTTAGAAAAGGCTACATAGCACAAGGACATGATCTAAATAAATTACCATATCGTTCGAGTTGTTTCCCATTTGGCCCTATTTTTGCCTTTATACTTTGTTTGACGATAACATTAGGTCAAAATTATGAAGCATTTTTACAAGAGACCATTGATTGGAACGGTGTCATTGCCACTTACATTGGTATTCCATTATTTCTTTCGATTTATTTTGGTTATAAAATCGTTAAAAAGACTAAATGGATAAAGTATGAGCAAATGGATTTTTCTCAAATGGATTAATTAGATAGTAACCTAAATTATAACCTGCATTTCCGTCGACTTTAGTCGACGGAATTGTATTAAAAAAGAGAAAATAACTAATCAACTTATTAGTTAATAATGTAAAACAACAAGCGTGATAACGATATTAACGACTACGGAATATGATACGTGCTTTTGAAAGATCGTAAGGTGTCATTTCTACCGTTACTTTATCGCCAGTTAGAATTCGAATATAGTTCTTTCTCATCTTTCCAGAAATGTGTGCAGTAACAACATGACCGTTTTCAAGTTCAACACGAAACATCGTGTTCGGAAGAGTATCAAGAATAGTACCTTGCATTTCAATGTTATCTTCTTTTGCCATTGGGGCCTCTTAATATTAAATACAAATTAAATACACTCAAATTAAAAAACATCATTCTCATTTTCTTTGCGATTAACTAGAAAAGCGAATTAATCAAACTCAACTAAATTACCAAAATGTTTTTTGATCAAGATAAAGTGATTGATTTGAGTATAAACACAGAACAGCTACATCCAAATTATCTAAATATAGCGGCGAAATAATGCCGAAAAAACTCTCAGATGTAAAGTCATTTCTAACATTTCTTTGCATTATAGAGCCTATTTTCATGTATATATTGCCAAACTTTAGGCGATAATAACTTTTCACAGCTTTGTTGATTATCAATATTTTGTCGGATTTCTGTTGCTGAAATTGCTTCAAGCGGAGTATTAGCAAAGTAAATATAGCCATTAGGACATTGATGTAATGTTTGACTAACTTGGGTTTGGTGTTGATAAATCCATTGTTGTAACTTGGTATCACAAGAGGTTTGAGCATAACCAGGCCGCTTACATATTAGCAAATGACAATAATCAAGTAATTTTTGCCATTCTTTCCATGTTGGTAAACTAAGCAAAGAATCTTGCCCCATTATAAAAGCTAAACTTTGCTGAGTACCATTTTGCTGACGCCATGATTTGAGAGTATCAATGGTAAAAGAGGGCTGATTGATTAGCGTTGGTTCTAATTCTCGAGTATCAATTGAAAATAGAGAATAATCAGCTATAGCCAGCTCCAACATAGCTAAACGTTGCTCAGTATTGGCCTCAGGTTGTGGTTTATGAGGTGGAATACGGTTAGGTAACAGATTAATTTTAGTTAATCCTACCTCTTTGGCTAAGGCTAAAGCTGGGCGTATATGTCCATAATGGATTGGATCAAAGGTTCCACCAAATAACGCAGTTAGCACTTATTTAGCCCCATAAACTGCATAGTTAAACTCAACAGCGCATCCCAGATAGGTAAATCATTATTATGTTTTAGACTAATTTCAATGTCGGTTAAAGTCGCTAGTAGGGCGAATAATGCTTTGATATCAAAACGATTCAAATAATAGCTATACATGGTTCTTCTATTTTGCCAGACTCGGTATTCGTCAAAAACTTGACGGGGTGATTTTTCGGCCAAAGCTAATTTTAAATTAATCAACAAAATCAATTCACGTTGAATAATCCGCATCAATATTAATGGCTCAAAGTCATTCATTTTTAGCTGTTGTAAAACATGTGTTGCACGTTTTGCTTTATGGGAAAGCATTGCATCAATCCAATGAAAAGGCGTAAATATTGCTGAATCATTAATATTTGATTCAACTTGCTCATAAGAAATAGTTTGATTGGGATAGAGTAAATTTAATTGTTCAATAAGCTGTGTCAACGCCAACAAATTACCTTCATAATAATAGCTAAGTAACTCAATCGCAGGAGATTCAATAACTATTTGCATTTGTTGCAAATAGCTTTTGATCCATTGTGGTAATTGTGCTGCTTCAGGTGTTGAACAATTCACTACCACTAATTTGTCAGATAAAGCCTTATACCATGATGCATTTTCTTGGTTCTTAGTGATCTTAACTAGACTAATTATCAAGCCAATATCAGGCGTCAACATTTCACATAATGTATTTAATCTTGCCGCGACCGAAACATTTAACACACCTTCTCCAATATCTATACAGAGTAAAGTCTTGCTTGAAAATAGATTCATTGCTTGGCAACTATCATACATTGCCGACCAATCTGTTTGGCTATTTATGGTAAAAGAAAGTTGCTCGTCATATTGAGCTTGCTTAAAAGCATAACGTAATTGAGTTTGTACATAATGTTGCAGATAAGGATCGCTACCTAAAATTAAATAATAAGGCGATCCTAATTGCTGGTTTATTTTTTCAGCACTAATTTTTATCATAACAAGTCGTTAGTTTGCTGCATCAACTGCTTTCAATTTACGGATGATGTCTTTAGCTGCTTGCTTATACATTTCATCTTCAATCAAATTTTGTTCTACAGTCTTAGCCAATGCAGCTGCTGGATTATCGAAGAAGGTACGGAATATACGAACGGTAATTGGATGAATTTGTTCGCCAGCGATGACTACTTGAGCTTGAATAGCCAATACTAACTGATATTCCGCAGCTTTACCATCTTGATAGATTGATATAGTGCTTCTATCCAATGAATCACTGACTATGCGTAATGATGGATATTTAGCTTTATTATTGGTATCAGCTAATGTAACCCCATTATCGCGTAGCAACTCTTTAATATCCCTTGACAATCGGCCGTATGGATCACCACTCTCATAAGACAGTGTCTTAAAGCGAGCAGGAACTTCGGGTTCATATTGCAAATGAAAACCGCATCCAGACAACAATATTGTCAATAACATCAAAGCCAAATATTTTTTCATTGGTATCATCACCTATATCTTAGTTATATCCAACATTATTAACTTACAACCAAATTCAATAATTTGCCTGGCACATAAATAACCTTACGAATAGTTGTATCAGCTAAATATTTTTGAATGTTTGGTTCTTGCTTCGCTTGCTCTACTACAAAATCTTGTTCGGCATCCGCAGGAACGGTAAATTTACCACGCACTTTACCATTGATTTGTACCACAATTAATTTTTCATCTTCGACCATTGCCGATTCATCAGCAGTAGGCCATGACGCATTATCAATGGTTTCACTATTACCTAATGCTTGCCACATAATAAAACAAGCGTGAGGCATCATAGGATAAAGTAATCTAACAACTGCATTTAATGATTCATCCATTAACGCACGGTCTTGATCTGTATCTTGTGGCGCTTTTTGTAGGCGATTCATAAATTCCATTACTGCTGCGATTGCGGTATTGAAGGTTTGGCGGCGACCAATATCATCGCTGACTTTAGCAATCGTTTTATGTAGTTCACGACGTAAAGCTTTTTGATCGGCAGTCAATTTAGATAGATCAAGAGTTGTTGTTTTACCTAGTTGAGCATGTTCATATACCAAACGCCATACACGTTTAATAAATCGATTAGCACCTTCCACACCAGATTCTTGCCATTCAAGTGTCATGTCAGCTGGAGAGGCAAACATCATAAATAATCTAACGGTATCTGCACCATATTTTTCAACCATCTCTTGCGGGTCGATACCATTATTTTTCGATTTAGACATTTTTGTCATACCAGCATGAACAAGTTCATTACCTTTGCTATCTGTGGCTTTAGCAATACGACCTTTGTCATCACGTTCAATAGTGACTTCAGTTGGTGAAACCCAAATTCGTTCATTGGTAGGGCTGGTGTAATAGAACGCATCAGCTAAAACCATACCTTGGCATAACAAGCGTTTAGCTGGTTCGTCTGATTTTACTAAACCAAAATCACGCATTAATTTATGGAAGAATCTAAAATAGAGTAAATGCATAATTGCATGTTCAATACCACCAACATATTGATCAACAGGCAACCAATAATTTGCTGCATTTTCATCTAACATACCTTTGTCATAATGAGGGCAGGTATAGCGTGCATAGTACCAAGACGACTCCATAAACGTATCAAAAGTATCCGTTTCACGTAGTGCTGGTTGACCATTAACTGTTGTTTTTGCCCAATTTGGATCTGCTTTAATTGGACTAGTAATACCATTCATTTCAACATTTTCTGGTAAAATGACTGGCAGTTGATCTTCTGGAGTTGGGATTGTTGTGCCATCTTCAAGTGTCACCATAGGAATAGGTGCACCCCAATAACGTTGACGAGAGACTCCCCAATCACGTAAACGATAATTTACTTTACGATTACCAATACCTAATGCGATAAGTTTATCTGCGATGGCATTAAAGGCTTGTTCAAAATTAAGACCGTCAAACTCACCAGAATTAAATAATTTACCATGTTCAGTATAAGCTTGTTGTGATAGATCGGGCACTTGATCATCTTGTGTTAAAATAACAGGTTTAATTGGTAGATTATATTTTGATGCAAACTCATAATCACGTTCATCGTGACCAGGAACCGCCATTACGGCACCTGTGCCGTATTCAATTAATACAAAGTTAGCAATCCAAACCGGAACTTTTGCGCCGGTTAATGGATGGATAGCAAAAAATCCTGTTGCCATACCTTTCTTTTCCATTGTTGCCATGTCGGCTTCAGCGGTTTTAGTCGTCTTGCATTCAGCAATAAATTCAGCAATTTTTGGATTATTTTGTGCAGCTAACTGAGCGAGTGGATGTTCCGCAGCTACCGAAACAAAACTCACACCCATTAGCGTGTCAGGACGAGTAGTATAAACACGCAACTTGTCGCTATAGTTTTCAACGGCAAAATCAAACTCTACCCCTTCAGAACGACCAATCCAATTTCGTTGCATTGTCTTGACTTGTTCCGGCCAGCTTTCAAGAGTATCTAAGTCATTCAATAATTCATCAGCATATTCAGTGATTTTGATAAACCATTGAGGAATTTCTTTACGCTCAACTGGAGTATTACAACGCCAACAACAACCTTCAACTACTTGCTCGTTAGCTAATACAGTCTGGTCGTTTGGACACCAGTTAACAGCTGAAGTTTTTTTATAAACTAAACCTTTTTCAAATAGCTTAGTAAAGAACCATTGTTCCCATTTGTAATACTCAGGACGGCAAGTTGTCACTTCACGATCCCAATCATAACCAAAACCAAGTAGCTGTAATTGCTTCTTCATGTAAGCAATATTTTCATAAGTCCATTTGGCTGGCGCTGTATTATTTTTAACTGCTGCACCTTCGGCGGGTAAACCAAATGCATCCCAACCGATTGGTTGTAATACATTCTTACCATTCAAACGCTGATAACGTGAAATAGTGTCACCGATTGTATAATTTCGTACATGACCAAGATGTAAACGACCAGATGGGTATGGAAGCATCGATAAACAGTAATACTTCTCTTTAGATGGATCTTCAGTAACGTGGAATGTTTTGTCTTCTTGCCAATGTTTTTGTACTTTGGCTTCAATTTCATCTGGGCGATATTGTTCTTGCATGACGAATTAATGTCCTATCTATTATTGCTAATAAAAATAATTTGCTAATTGTATTGGTTATTGAGGTGTTTTACAAACGTTATGTGAATTGTAAGATTGATTTATTAAGAATTAAAAGATGTAATTTGGATATTGTGCATTAGTAAAAGCATAAAAAGCGGGCTATGCCCGCTTAGTAAATAATTAGCCACCATTGAATACACTAGTAAACTTGGAGAAGAATGATTTTTGTTCTTCTTTTGGTATATTTTCCAAATTGGCCTGAATAAGTTGATCAACTTTTTGGCTCTCATCAACTAAACCTAATTCATTGTAAGCATTACGCATCAATAACAGTGCGCTCTTAGTTGAATCAGTATCAGGGAATAAAGCCAACATTTGGGTAACCCGATTAATCACTGCAACATATGCACCACGTTTAGTATAATATTGCGATACTTTTAATTCATGACGAGCAATACGGTTTTTCAAAAATACTAAACGCTTTTTGGCATCTGCGGCATAACTACTATTTGGAAAACTAGTTACCAAATAAGTAAAATCTTTGAATGCAGCCATAGCAAACTCAGGATCTCGGTCTGAACGATCGACATTAAACCACCCCTGAATTGTATTGTCATTTTGCGCCATATTTGAAATTCCGCGCATGTAAATCACCCAATCAATATTTGGGTGCGTTGGGTTTAATTTTAAAAAGCGGTCAATTGATGCAATGGCCAGTGGATAATCCGCTGTTTTATAGTAGGCATAAATCAAATCTAATTGAACTTGTTGTGAATAAGGTCCAAATGGATAATTTTTGTCTATAGCCTCTAAAACACTAATACTGGATTTGATATTTCCACTCTCAAGCTCTGTTTTAGCTTTATTGTGGAGCTCAATCTCTGGCACATTTTCAACATCATGCTTTGTACTTGTACAGCCAATTAGCATGCTACTTAAAGCGATAGCTAACAAAGTTTGTAAACGCAATTTCATTCAGTTTTCAATCCAAAATATAATTAAACATTAAAGGCGATGATTAGTATATAATACTCTAAAACATAACAGCTTAAAATAGATAAATTACACATGCATAAGTTAAAACTGTCATCTGAAATCGAACAAACCCAGCTTGGAATGCGTTTGGATCAGGCTTTGTCCGAGCTTTTCCCTGATTACTCAAGGTCAAGAATTAAAGAATGGATCGTAAATAATAAAGTACTAGTTAACAATAATATTGTAAATAAACCCAAAGATAAAGTACTTGGTGGCGAAAAAATAATTATTGAAGTTGAAATTGAAGAAGAAACTTATCACCAACCAGAAGATATAAAACTTAATATCGTTTATGAAGATGATCATATCTTGGTTATTAATAAACCTCGAGATTTAGTGGTTCATCCAGGTGCTGGAAATCCAAATGGTACCGTATTAAACGCATTACTTTATCACTATCCAGATATCTCACGAGTACCAAGAGCAGGCATTGTCCATCGTCTAGATAAAGATACCACAGGATTAATGGTGGTTGCTAAAACCATTGAAGCACAAACTCATTTAGTAGAATCATTACAATTACGAGAAATAACTCGTGAGTATGAAGCGATTGCTATGGGGATCATTACCGCTGGAGGTAGCGTAGATCAACCCATTACTCGCCATCCAACTAAACGGACCCATATGGCGGTTTTTCCAACCGGAAAGCCTGCAGTAACCCATTATCGTGTTATGGAAAAATATCGGTTACATACCCGATTACGTTTAAGACTTGAAACAGGGCGTACCCATCAAATTCGTGTACATATGGCACATATTGCCCATCCATTAGTCGGTGATCCTCTTTATGGTGGTCGACCAAGACCACCGAAAGGTGCTAGCGAATCATTTATCCAAACTTTACGTGATTTTGATCGTCAAGCTTTACATGCCACTATGTTACGTTTATATCATCCAATTACTGGCGAGCTAATGGAATGGCATGCACCAATACCTGATGATATGCAAAAACTAATTCAAGAATTACAATTAGATACTGAACTTCACAAAGATGAACTTGATTGGTAATAGTTATGATTAAATCAATTTATCCCTATTGGCCTGCACCGACAAATATTCGTGCTTTTACTACAACTCGCATCGGTGGTGTGAGTTCTGCACCATTTGATAGCCTAAATTTAGGTAGTCGTACTGGTGATGATTTGAATGATGTTGTTGAAAATCGTCGTCTTATCATTAGTGCTGAAAAAATCCCTAGCGAACCTTATTGGTTAAATCAAACCCATAGCACAACTGTACTTGATATTTCAGAAATTCAACTACAACCAGCACATGGATTGATTGGTAATAGTGAACGTTTTGAAGCTGATGGATCATATACCCGGCAAGCAAATCAAGTTAGTGTCGTGTTAACGGCTGATTGTATGCCAGTACTATTTTGTTCAGTAGACGGAAATCAAGTCGCCGCTGCCCATGCAGGTTGGCGTGGACTTTGTCATGGTATTTTAGAAGAAACGGCAAAGAAATTTTACTGTAAGGCTACTGATATCATAGTTTGGCTTGGTCCAGCAATTGGCGCTACAAAATTTGAAGTAGGTGGCGAAGTGAAAAAACAGTTTGAAGCTTACGATGCAAACGCGCATCATGCATTTAAACTAATAGATGCCAAACAACAAAAATATTTAGCGGATCTTTATATGATTGCCAAACAGCGATTAAATTCAATTGGTATAAACCAGATTTATGGTGGTAACTATTGCACCCATACCGAGCGAGACTTGTTTTACTCCTACCGTCGAGAAAATAAGACAGGAAGGATGGCAACAATGATTTGGTTTGAATAAAACCACTAAACAAGGCTTCGAATAATCTATTAATCATGATAAAAACAGATCTAGATGATTTGTT
Source organism: Gilliamella sp. W8128 (assembly GCF_016100545.1). Lineage (NCBI taxonomy): Bacteria > Pseudomonadati > Pseudomonadota > Gammaproteobacteria > Orbales > Orbaceae > Gilliamella > Gilliamella sp. W8128. The sequence continues at coordinate 5,460 of NZ_JACFSE010000005.1, read as the reverse complement.
TTATCCTTTCTGTCATACCGATAACTAGGTAAAAATCCTTATTCCCTTAATAATGAATCATCATAACTGAAGGTATTTTATCGTATAGGATAATAGTCTATTTTATTTTTATAACCTATAGTGAAAGTTTGCCAATCTAACTATTCAATATTGGCAAACTTATGTGTTTGTAGGCTTAGCATCCATTTATTATCAATACGATTGTGATTAATCTTACCCAACAACTCAATGGTATCAAACATATTCATCTCACCATTGACTTCGCAAGGTGACAAATAATAACGCTTAGCTTGAATATGCTGCTCAATATAGTAACAAAAATCGATAAATCCCGTTTGTTTCTCTGCGACAATTCTTACTTCACTGGCTGTTGATTGCAAAATTTTTTGATAACGATGGTGATAACAAAATTTAGGACTCAGTGCAATATAATCAATCAGCGGATCGACTTTACCTAGTCCATTACTCTCAATTGCAATATAGTAACCAGCTTGTTTTAGATGTGTTAATAATAAAGATAACTCTTTAACCATTGTGGGCTCACCACCGGTAATAATAATATTGCTACTTTTATATTGTTTAACTTTTGTCAGTATTTGCTCTAACGTAAAACGTTGGAATTTGCGGAAATTAGTATCACACCAACTACAGTTTAAATTACAACCGGCAAAACGAATAAAAATAGCTGGCATACCAGTGTTATAACCTTCGCCTTGTAAAGATTCGAAGATTTCAACAATACGATATTCGATCATTTTTCGCTCCGATGATACTCACAATAAGAAGTAGGGGTTTCCCAAAGCTTAATCATCGACACAGGTAGAAATTGTGATAAGCGGTCAAAAATAAATTTACTCATTCCTTCTGCAGTAGTGCGACAAGGAAAAGCAAAAATTTTACGTTGCATTTGCTGTAAAAGCTCTGCTATTTGGCTTTCATTAGCATTATTTTGATTATAAAGATAAGCATGATCGAGTTGGTCGATAATTTGCTGTTTTACAACTGATTTTATGTCAGCATAATCCATTACCATATCAGCACTTGAACCGCTGGTAATAAGTTCATTGCTGATTTCGACTAACAAACGGTAGGTATGACCATGTAGGTTATGACATTTTCCATTGTGCCCATCTAACATATGACAAGCATCAAACTGGAACTCTTTAGCAATTTTAAACATATTTCTTTCCTAGTTTTTTTTCGTGGGATGGATTACGAACCACGGTTAGCTAACCTAACAAAATAAAGCGGCTAATATAAAGGATAACAGCTTAAGTGTCATCCAAATTTACTAAACATTTTTGCTTAAGTGCTGGTTTTTCAAACTACTTTATCTTTTATAAAGACGCGGGTAAAATATAAACGATTTTATTGCAAAAAATCGTCAAAAATATTGTTAATCAGCTCTTGAAATTTATTCTTCCACACTCATTTAGTGATTATGCAAATGGATTGAATGTGTTACACATTTAAACCAAATTTATTGCTTAGGAGATAAATAATATGAGGTTAGATAAACTCACTAACAAATTTCAACAAGCTTTAGCTGATGCGCAATCAATCGCATTAGGTAAAGACAATCAATATATAGAGCCCATCCATGTATTATCTGCCATGCTCAATCAAGAAGGCAGTGGGATTAATCCATTACTGGTGGCGTCAGGCGCAAATATTGCGACATTACAACAAGAATTAAATCAAGCAATTGAACGTTTACCCCAAGTTCAAGGCATTGGTGGTGAAGTTATTCCATCACAAGAATTAGTAAGAATTTTGAATCTATGTGACAAACTAGCGCAAAAAAATGGCGATAGCTATATTTCATCTGAACTATTCATACTAGCTGCGTTAGATGAAAAAGGTAATTTAACTGATATTTTAAAAAGAGCTGGTGTCAGCAAAGACAAATTTAGCCAAGCAGTTAACCAAGTAAGAGGGAGTGATAACGTGAACGATCCTAATGCTGAAGATCAACGTGGTGCATTGAAAAAATATACCATTGATTTAACCGAAAGAGCCGAACAAGGCAAGCTTGACCCAGTCATTGGTCGTGATGAAGAGATTCGTCGTACAATACAAGTATTACAACGTCGAACCAAAAACAACCCAGTGCTTATTGGTGAACCAGGCGTAGGTAAAACAGCTATCGTTGAAGGATTAGCACAACGTATTGTTAATCGTGAAGTGCCAGAGGGTTTACGTAACAAACGCGTATTATCATTAGATATGGGGGCATTAATTGCCGGTGCTAAATATCGTGGTGAATTTGAAGAACGCTTAAAGGCTGTATTAAAAGATATTGCCAAAGCCGAAGGTAGTATTATTCTCTTTATTGATGAAATACATACTATGGTCGGTGCCGGTAAAAGTGATGGTGCAATGGATGCTGGTAATATGTTAAAACCAGCTTTAGCTCGAGGTGAGTTACACTGTGTTGGTGCTACCACTCTTGATGAATATCGCCAATATATCGAAAAAGATCCGGCATTAGAACGTCGTTTCCAAAAAGTTTATGTGGCAGAACCATCTGTTGAAGATACCATCGCAATATTGCGCGGTTTAAAAGAACGTTATGAACTGCATCATCATGTGCAAATTACCGATCCAGCAATTGTTGCAGCTGCAACTTTATCGCATCGTTATATCTCTGATCGTATGTTACCAGACAAAGCGATCGACTTAATTGATGAAGCAGCATCAAGTATCCGTATGCAAATGGACTCAAAACCAGAGTCATTGGATCGCCTTGAACGACGTATTATTCAGCTCAAACTTGAACAACAAGCACTCAAGAAAGAGTCTGATGATGCAAGTAAAAAACGACTTGAGATGTTAAATGATGAACTTGCTGAAAAAGAAAAGGCTTATGCATCACTTGAAGAAGAGTGGAAATCAGAGAAGGCTGCACTTTCGGGTACTCAAAATATCAAGGCCGAGTTGGAAAAAGCACGTACTGAAATAGAACAGGCACGCCGAATGGGTGACTTAAACAAGATGTCCGAACTACAGTATGGCAAAATCCCCGAATTAGAGAAGAAACTAGCTACATCCACACAGCTAGAAGGTAAAACCATGAAGTTATTGCGTAACAAAGTCACCGATAACGAAATTGCTGAAGTTTTATCGAAAGCAACAGGTATTCCTGTATCGAGAATGCTAGAGAGTGAAAAAGAAAAACTGTTACATATGGAAGATGCCTTACATAAACGCGTTATTGGTCAAAATGAAGCGGTGGTTGCTGTGGCCAATGCTATTCGTCGTAGTCGAGCAGGGCTTTCTGATCCGAATAAACCGATTGGTTCATTCTTATTCTTAGGACCAACCGGGGTTGGTAAAACTGAACTTTGTAAAGCATTGGCTAACTTTATGTTTGACAGTGAAGATGCTATGGTGCGTATCGACATGTCTGAGTTTATGGAAAAACATTCTGTGGCTCGATTGATCGGTGCACCTCCTGGTTATGTTGGTTATGAAGAAGGTGGTTATTTAACTGAAGCTGTGAGACGACGACCATACTCTGTCATCTTACTCGATGAAGTCGAAAAAGCTCATCCAGATGTCTTTAACATCTTATTACAAGTATTGGATGATGGACGATTAACTGATGGACAAGGTCGAACTGTGGATTTTCGCAATACCGTAATCATCATGACATCTAACTTAGGTTCTGATCTAATTCAAGGTCAAGTTGAACTCAGTTACGACGAAATGAAAGCCCTAGTCATGACAGTGGTAACCAAACACTTCAGACCGGAGTTTATTAATCGTATTGATGAAACAGTGGTATTCCATCCATTAGGACAAGAAAACATCAAAGCAATTGCGAAAATTCAATTAGCTCATGTTGAAAAACGTCTTGATGAGCGTGGATATGAAATGGATATCTCTGATGCTGCACTAGAACAACTTGCTAAAGTTGGCTTTGACCCAATTTATGGTGCAAGACCATTAAAACGTGCAATACAACAAGAGATTGAAAACCCATTAGCTCAACAGATTCTATCTGGAAAATTAGTTCCAGGTAAAACGATTCATCTAGATTTGGATGAAGGTAATATTGTTGCCAAACAGTAAAGCTACTTATTGATTGGTTGTCGAAAATACAACAATATTAAAAAAGCCAAAAAGCCTGAAAATTAATTTCAGGCTTTTTTTTATCTATAGCATTAGTATTCTTGATTATAAAAAAATCAAATTTATCTAGTTTGACAAAAAAATTGAGGAAAGGGGTTTTTGACGGTTTATTAAAATTGAGTTATAGATAGATTTGGAAAGGTTAACTCATTTGACAATCAGAATATAAAAAGCCTGAAAATTGCTTTTCAGGCTTATTTTTAGTTATCTAAAAAAGGCTTTACTTTACAATGGATTTACATCGGAAAATCTAAAAATATACTCAGGTTCTGTTAACTTACCATCCAAACTTAAACTTGACTCATAGATGCAGGTCTCGTTATCTTTAAAAAAGTTACCTGAAAACTTAACTTTTTGACCTTTTTTCATATTAGCAATTTTATCGAATAAAGGCGTATCAGGTTTAAGTAATGTTTTATGGAACGAATCTGATAATGCATTATTCCAAGTTTTAACATATATTTTTCTGGCAATTTCAATTTCTAATACACCGTAACCATCAGAATTTGAATCAATCTTCTTAATAGTTCCTACCCAATCTTTAACTGACAAATTAGTGATACCGTTACAAATTGCCTTGCTTCTCTCTCTAAGGGCACTGCCTTTTTGCATATCGTTATCAGCTTTTATAGCTTTATCCATAGCAGTTTTACTTGCTTCAATTAATGTAGTTTGATCTTGAGGATATTGGATTTCAGGCGTTGCTTCTTTCTTAGTTTCATCATTCTTACTATTCCCAAAAATAGCTACAATGACTACTAAAATTATAACGGCAATCAAAATTTTCTTAATTATAGAACTTTTCTTTTTTGGGGTGGTTTCATTAGTCATAAGTCATCCTTTTAATAATGCAAAAAACTCATTCTAATTAAAAATGATTAAATTTCAAATAAATATTTATATTAATCTCGACCTGATATTTCAAATACAATATATTGTGTGTCTAAAAATAATTAAGCACAATAAACATCAAGATGATCAAATCCCCCCAAAGGAAGCAGACATGATAAAGTTAATTATCACTGATTTAGATGGAACATTTTTAAATGATCAAGGCGATTATGATCGGGATTCAACTATAGCTTTGCTATGCGAAACGCCTTTGATGATATCAAAGCAGTAGCTAAATTTATTACTGGATCAAATAACGAAAGTGCTGTGATGAAAACTATCGAGTGAGGTTAGCATGGCAAACAGGGATGTTTGCCAAGGAGCGTTAAAAGCGAACGAAGGCGGAAGGTAGTCACATCGTGACCACTTGCGTGGTCGCCGCGGGAGATTGTAAAGAGGGTTCGCGCCAACCCTCTTAACTCGGACGTAATCACC